>JBDLUZ010000053.1:0-10562 GCA_039805045.1 Bacteroidota bacterium
AGGTAGCCATACAACCCGTTTTTAAAATTCAGTTTCGCTCTTCTGACCGCATCGTAGTGTGCGAAGAATATCATGCCAATCATACCTGGGATATACCAGCTGATGGTGGTAGCAAAATCACCTCCGCTTTTCAGCCAGGCACCGATTGGGTTGGCAAAAAGGTAGAGCCCGGTCCAGTAGATTACTGTAAGTAAAATATTCAGTGTAAGTGAAGACCAGGATATTGCTACGTGTTCAGCCTCATCTGCTGAAGCAGCAGCAAATTTGATATGTGCTGTTTTGAGTAAGGTTGTTTTGGTCATTTCAAAGGTGGTTGAGATCACCAGAAAAATGCTCCAGACACCAAACTCATAGCGGGTGAGCATGCGGGTCAGCATCATGAAATTGAGTACACCGAAGAGTGGACGGGAAAACCTTTGTAGAAAGGTGGCTACTATGGAAATCAGCCAATATGAATCCCTCTTTCCACTCATATTTTACCTTTGATGATTTCCTGTACCACCCCAGGATCCAGCAGTGTTGATGTATCACCAATGTTTTCCAGTTCACCCTCAGCAACTTTACGAAGGATGCGCCGCATAATCTTGCCACTTCTTGTTTTGGGGAGTCCGCTTACCAGTTGAATTTTATCAGGTTTGGCGATGGGACCGATGATGCGGCTAACAGTTGCAGTAATATCTTTCCTTACCATTGATTCGTCTCCGTGTGTACCGCTGTAAATGACAAAGGCGTATATACCCTGACCCTTTACATCATGCGGATAGCCTACTACAGCACTTTCCACCACTCCGGCATGCATGTTGATGGCATTTTCCACTTCTGCAGTCCCGATGCGGTGACCACTCACATTCAATACGTCATCTACCCTGCCGGTGATGCGGTAGAATCCGTTTTCATCCCGGTAGGCACCATCTCCCGTAAAATACAGATCAGGGTATGTTGCAAAATAGTTTGTTCTGCAGCGGTCATGGTCGCCATAAGTGGTTCGCAGCGTAGAAGGCCATGGGGCACGTATGCACAGATTTCCTGTGACATTGTTTTCTGTTATTTCGTTTCCTTTTTCATCGAGCAGCAGCGGTTGTACACCAGGCATGGGTAAGGTGGCGTAGCTTGCCTTTGCAGGCGTAATACCTGCCAGGTTGCTTATGAGTACACCTCCGGTTTCAGTTTGCCACCAGGTGTCCACAATCGGACAATTTCCTTTTCCAATATTTTCATTGTACCAATTCCAGGCTTCTTCATTGATCGGTTCACCAACCGTTCCCAGCACCCTGAGTGAACTCAGGTCCTTGTTTTGAACCGGACCCAATCCAAATGCCATCAGGCTCCGTATGGCTGTAGGTGCAGTGTAGAGGATGTTGACTTTGAACTTATCGATGATATCCCAGAACCTGCCCGCATCTGGATAGGTTGGAATACCTTCAAAAAGAAGGGTTGTTGCACCTGCACTGAGAGGCCCGTATACAATATAAGAGTGACCTGTAATCCATCCGATATCCGCTGTGCAGAAATGGATTTCACGCGGTTGATACTGGAAGACATTGACAAAAGTATAATTGGTATATACCATGTATCCGCCACAAGTATGAACAACGCCCTTGGGCTTCCCTGTTGAGCCGGAAGTGTAGAGGATGAACAACGGGTCTTCCGCATCCATGGTTTCGGCTGGAAAGTCGGGATTGCCGGCAGTTTCCACTTTCCGCACTTCGTCTTCCCACCAAACATCCCTCCCTTTGATCATGCTCACAGCAGTGCGGGTATGGGTGTAAACAATAACTCGCTGCACAAATGGGCAACTCACCAGTGCATCATCTATGACTGATTTGAGTGGAATATCTTTAGCTCCCCTGAAGGCACCATCGCAGGTGATGATGAATGCCGCCTGGGCATCCTGGAGCCGGTCTGCGATGCTCTGCGCACTGAACCCTCCGAAAATAACAGAGTGGATGGCGCCAACCCTTGCACAAGCCAGCACAGCAATGGCCAGCTCAGGTATCATACCCATATAAAGGCAAACCCTGTCGCCTTTTTTGACACCATTATTTTTCAGCACATGGGAGAATTGAACCACCTTGGCGTGAAGTTGCGCATAAGTAATGAGCCTGTGGTGCTCTTCGGGATTGTTTGGTTCCCAGATGATGGCAGGCTGATTTGCCTTGTCTGTCAGGTGTCTGTCTAAACAGTTCTCTGTGATATTCAGCTGAGCACCCTGAAACCATTTTACTGAAGGTTCCCTGAAATTCCATTCCAACACTTTTTCCCAAGGCTTCTTCCAGTGAAAATGTGAAGCCACTTCCCCCCAGAATCCTTCGGGGTCATCCACACTTTTATTCCATGCCTTGTGATACGCTTCAAGCGAATTAATCTGGTAAGGGTAACTCATCATTAGTTGCATTGATTTAAGTGCGGTAAGTTAAAAAAAAACAGATTGTTGCGGAACTATTTTTATCTTGAAGCACTTTAACCGAATCAAAACAACGTTTTTACATGCAAACCGGCGATGCTCCAAAACAAATCAGGAAAGTGATATTTGCTTCCTCTGTGGGAACCCTGATTGAGTGGTATGATTTTTACATTTTCGGAAGTCTGGCACCCATCATCGCTGCCCAGTTTTTCCCCAAAGGAAATCCAACAGCAGCCCTACTCTCCACACTGGCTACTTTTGCCGCAGGCTTTATTGTAAGGCCATTCGGAGCCCTTGTTTTCGGGCGGTTGGGAGACAAGGTGGGCCGGAAATATACTTTTTTGCTCACACTCATCCTCATGGGTGGGTCAACATTTGCAATCGGACTGGTTCCGGGTTATGAAACAATTGGCTTTGCTGCGCCCTTGCTCGTGCTGATGCTCAGGCTAGTACAGGGTCTGGCACTTGGGGGTGAATATGGCGGAGCAGCTACTTATGTGGCCGAGCATTCCCCTGCACACCGGAGAGGTTTCTTTACCAGCTGGATTCAGACTACTGCAACACTCGGATTGCTGTTATCATTGGGCATTATTTTGATTACCCGCAAAAGTTTGGATCAGGATGCTGCAGCGTCCATACGGGCCTTTGAAAGCTGGGGCTGGAGAATACCTTTTTGGTTTTCAATTATTCTGGTTGGGATGAGTATCTATATCAGGCTGAAGATGCATGAATCTCCACTGTTCAGCAAACTGAAGGCTGAGGGAAAGACTTCTGTTAATCCCATCAAAGAGAGCCTCATGCATAAAGGCAACCTCAAAATGGTGCTGTTGGCACTCTTCGGTGCTACCATGGGTCAGGGTGTGGTTTGGTATACAGGACAGTTCTATGCACAGACATTCCTGGAAACAGCCTGTCAGGTGGATTTCGAGCAGACCAGAACAATCCTTATCTGGGCCATCATTTTTGCCACGCCGCTTTTTATCGTATTTGGATACTGGAGTGATAAGATTGGTCGAAAATGGATTATCATGGCCGGCCTGTTGCTGGCTGTATTTTCCTACAGACCTATCTACCAACAGATGCTGAAGATCACCGATACAAAAAACAGCGTTGCAGATCCTTCAGCTACCCGCATAGAAAGTGTTATCAATCCGGCTTCAGGAAAGGATTATAGCCTGCAGACCACTACCACGCTGCAATTCTATCAGAATGGCATAACTGAACGCAGGGTGCATGCAGACACTTTGTTTGCCGATGGTTCAGCCCGTTCAGGGAGCAGCGATAAAATGTCTAAAGAGCTTCCTGATCAATCGTATTGGGCAATTGTAGCCCTGATTTTTATTCAGATTGTTTTTGTAACCATGGTTTATGGTCCCATCGCCGCCTTCCTGGTAGAGATTTTTCCTACCAAGATCAGGTATACATCTATGAGCTTGCCTTATCACCTCGGTAATGGTGTTTTTGGCGGCATGACACCGTTTATTGCCGTGCTACTAGGGACCATTTACAGCGGTGATGTGTTGGTAGGACTCTGGTATCCTATTGCAGTTGCAGCTGTGTGTCTGGTTATTGGTGTCATTTACCTCAATAACAGGATTGACCCTGAGGTCAATGATTAATTTTAAACCGCTCAAAAACGTATTGATATGAATCAGGTAAAAAAAGTGCTGGGTCTGGTGTGGATTGTGTTTGGAATAACAACTTATGGTCTTTTGTTAAAAACATGCTTAGAGCAGATTGAATTGAAGCCAACCACCGATACCATTATCCAATGGAGTATATTTGCAATCATCTTTTTACCCATTGCAATTGGTTTCCTCATTTTCGGATGGCTGGCGTTTCAGGGAGCCTATGATAACCTGCCAGAAAACAGCGAAGCCGTAGAAGAATAAATTATGTCGATTCAGGTTGACCAGGTTTTGAAAGTTTACGGAGAGCAGGTTGCGGTTGACCGCATCAGTTTTGCTATTGACAAAGGCGAAATAGTTGGTTTTCTTGGTCCGAATGGCGCTGGAAAGTCAACCACCATGAAAATGCTCACCGGTTTTTTACAGCCTGATGCAGGCAGTATTGCAATATGTGGTATTCCGGTAACTGGCGAAGCTTTGGAAACCAAAAGAAAGATTGGATACCTTCCTGAGTTGAACCCGCTCTATCCAGATATGTATGTTCGGGAATACCTGCAGTTGCGTGCAGGGCTCAATGGCATAAAAAGTGCAGGTGAGCGCATTGAAGCGGTTATCAGTATGACCGGATTAACTTCAGAAAGTCACAAGGAAATTGCACAGCTGTCTAAGGGATACAAACAACGTGTGGGGCTTGCTGCTGCGTTGTTGCATGATCCTGAAGTATTGATTCTGGATGAACCAACAACCGGACTTGATCCCAACCAGCTGGCGGAAATAAGGGAGCTGATCAGGGAGCTGGGTAGAACCAGGACTATCCTTTTTTCCACTCATATCATGCAAGAAGTGGAGGCCGTATGCGATCGGGTCATCGTCATCAACAGGGGTAGAATTGTTGCAGACAGGCTGATGCAGGATATCCGCAATGAACCTGTTTCAGCAAGTGTGAAGGTTCGTTTCAGGGAAAATGTGGAAGAACATAAGCTGAACACAATCAATGGTGTATCTGCTGTTTTAAGGTATGCAGAAGGAGAATATACCCTTGAAACCGGTAGTCCTGATGACCTGGCCAAAGAACTTATGACATTCGCTTTGCAACATAACCTGAATATCGTTTCTTTGCAAACGCAAACCCAAAGCCTGGAAGACGTTTTCAGAACACTTACCGGTGCAGGAGAATGATTGTTCGCCAAGAAACCCAAACAATCCAAAAAATAAAAGTATGAGCATTATTGCAAGTATTCACGCAAGACAAATCCTTGACAGCCGCGGAAACCCCACGGTAGAAGTGGATGTTATCACAGAGAGCGGTTTCATTGGCCGTGCAGCTGTTCCTTCAGGAGCTTCCACCGGAAAACATGAAGCAGTTGAGCTTCGCGACGGCGACAAATCTGTTTATGTAGGAAAAGGTGTTTTGAAGGCTGTTGACAACGTTAACAATATCATTGCTCCCAAATTACTTGGTGTTCCAGCTACAGAGCAGGCACTGATAGACAGGATGCTTATTGAACTGGATGGTACACACAACAAGGCAAACCTTGGTGCCAATGCAACACTCGCCGTATCCATGGCTGTTGCCAAAGCAGCAGCTCAGGCCTGCAACCTCAACCTCTATCGGTATCTGGGTGGCGTAAACGCAGTGACATTGCCCGTTCCTTTGATGAATATCCTCAACGGTGGTGCGCATGCCGACAATAAAATCGATTTTCAGGAATTCATGATTGTTCCAACAGGAGCTTCCAGCTTCAGTGAAGGTTTGCGCTGGGGTGTTGAAGTATTTCATCAGTTGAAAACAGTATTGAAAAAGAAAGGATACAGCACCAATGTAGGTGATGAAGGCGGGTTTGCACCCGATATCCAAAGCAATGAGGAAGCTATTGAAACCGTATTGCAAGCAATAGAAGCTGCAGGATATAAGCCGGGTGAGCAGATCAGCATTGCCATGGATGCAGCTACAAGTGAAATGTACAACGAAGAAGACAAGACGTACAAGTTTTATAAGAGTTCCGGTAAGGTTATCAGCTCTGAAGAGATGGTGGCATACTGGACTGAATGGGTGAATAAGTATCCAATCATTTCGATTGAAGATGGCATGGCAGAAGATGACTGGGATGGTTGGAAGAAACTTACAGAATCTGTAGGCGACAAATGTCAGCTGGTAGGAGATGATCTTTTTGTGACCAATGTATTGCGTTTACAAGAAGGTATCGACAAAGGTATTGCCAACAGCATCCTGGTTAAAGTGAATCAGATTGGTACAGTTACTGAGACTATCAATGCAGTAAGACTGGCACAGACCAACGGTTATACTTCTATCATGAGCCACAGAAGCGGTGAAACTGAAGATACAACCATTGCTGATCTGGCAGTAGCGCTCAATTGCGGTCAGATTAAAACCGGATCTGCTTCACGTACAGACCGTATGGCTAAATACAACCAGCTGATCCGTATCGAAGAGGAACTGGGTGTAAATGCTGTTTATCCCAACTTAGGTTAATTGAATTTCAGTTTATAGTATAAGGGGTTTGGAGGTCGATTATTCGCTTCTGAACCCCTTTTCCTTTTGTTTTTCCATACATTGAAACCATGAATATTGTTGTAGCTCCAGATAAATTCAAAGGATCCATTGATTCCCTGACGCTTTGTGCCGTCATCAAAAAAGAAATACTCGCCATTCAACCAGATGCATTGGTAGAAACCTTTCCGTTGGCAGATGGCGGAGATGGGTTTGCAGGTATTGTGCATCATTATTTTGGCACCACAACGGTTTTTTCAAAAACCATTGATCCTTTGGGAAGGCCCATAACAGCAGCTTACCAGTATGCTGAAGCATCGGCAACTGCATACATTGAAATGGCTGCAGCAAGCGGACTGGCCCTGTTGCAGGAAAGTGAATATGATCCAATGGTGGCAAGTACTTATGGAACAGGTTTAGTGATCCGGGATGCGATTAGCAGGGGTGCTCAAAAAATTGTATTGGGTATTGGTGGCAGTGCAACCAATGATGGGGGAATGGGAATGGCTGATGCATTGGGTTATATGTTTCTCGACAAAAATGAAGATCCGCTTGATCCCTGCGGTGAGAGTCTCAGTCTAATCAATGAAATTGTAATGCCTGAAACGGATTATCTGGAAGATATTGAATTTCAGGTAGCTTGTGACGTCAAAAATCCATTTTACGGCCCTGAAGGAGCGGCTTTTGTGTATGCCCCGCAAAAAGGTGCAACACCTGAGCAAGTAACCATGCTGGATGAAGGATTGAAGCACCTGGACGATCTTTTCATTAAATTCTTCAACAGATCAGTAGCAACCTTACCTGGTGCAGGAGCAGCAGGAGGTATGGGAGGAGGTTGTGAAGTGTTTCTGGGTGCAAGGCTCATTTCAGGCACAGATCACATCATAGAGGAGGTTGGACTGGAAAAAAAGATTGCAGCGGCTAATGTCATTATCACGGGCGAAGGTTGTTTTGATGAGCAGTCTTTGCAGGGAAAAGTTGTTGGAACCCTTGCAAGACTTGCCCAAAAACACAATAAGCGCCTGAGGGTAGTCTGCGGTAAATCAAACATGCCAGAAAGAGATCTGGGTGCGCTGGGTATTGAAGACCTTGTTACATTAACTGCTATTGCCGGCAATGAAGCTAATGCAATAGCCAACCCTGAAAGTTATCTGCATGAGGCAGTTAAAAAACTCCTATCCTGATGCAGATAAATTAATGCAGGAAATTACGATTCGGAACCAGGCTTAACCAGCTGTGTATTAACGATAAATGCATATCTTGGTGAGTATGGAAATGGTTTCAGGACCTTCACTTTTATTGCTGATAGCGGGAGCAATCCTGTTCATCATTTTGATGGGATCGAAATTCAAAGTAAATCCCTTTATCGTGCTGCTTCTGGCAGCGCTGCTTACCGGTATTTTCAGTGGTATGCCCATCGGTGAAATTGCCAATGCTTCCAATGACGGGTTTGGGAATATGATGAAGAAGATTGGACTGGTTGTGATCCTTGGCACACTTATTGGCACAGTACTTGAAAAAAGCGGTAGCATCCTCCGTATTGCACAGTTCATATTGAAACTTTTTGGCGAAGGGAGGGCAGTGGCAGCTATTACAGTGATAGGAGTGGTTGTTGGAATTCCCATTTTCTGTGACAGCGGTTATATTATTTTAAGCGGACTCACACAACCGCTTGCAAAGAAGAGCGGGAAAAGTCATGCTGCAATTGTATGCGCATTGGCCAGTGGTCTGTATATCACACATACCCTGTTGCCGCCACATCCCGGCAGCATTGCAGGTGCTGCCAATCTGGGTTTAAAGGAAAACCTGGGTACAGTAATAGGTATCGGATTGCTCATATCAATCCCGCTAGCCATTGTAGCTTGGTGGTTCAGTTCAAGGTTTGCCAGCAAGGTTGAAATCCCTGAAATAGTTGATGAAAACAATACAGTGCAGCAAAGCAATGGATCACTCTTCAAATCATTCCTGCCAATCGTTGTTCCATTGTTGTTGATTGCAACAGCTTCATTTACTTTTTTTCTGGATATGCCTGATAACCTTAGAAAAGCCATCGATTTTCTGGGTCATCCTGTAATTGCGCTGCTCATTGGTTTTGGGTTGAGTTTATTCACTGTTGCTGCTGAAAGCAGATCTGCGTTGCATGGTTGGATCAAAGAAGGAGTGCTGCATGCTGGCAGCATACTCGTGATTGTTGGAGCCGGCGGTGTCTTTGGTGAGATACTCAAGAAAACACCCATCGCAGACCTGGTAACAGGTTTCACGGATGGTGGCGATGGCAGCATGCTCTTTTTTCTTTTTATTGCCTGGTGCATGGGTGTATTGCTCAAAACTGCACAAGGCAGCACCACTTCTGCAATCATTGTGGTAACTTCCATTATTGCACCTTTGTCTGCTGCAGCAGGATTTGATACGCCCGTGGAATTATCACTTTTGTTGGCATCAATTGCCGGAGGAACCATGATGGTAAGCCATACCAACGATGCCTATTTCTGGGTCATTTCACAGTTCAGCGGCATGGGCATGTCATCCACCTATAAAACTTTTTCACTGGCAACTGTTTTCATGAGTGTTACAGCCCTTTTTATGGTGCTGATTCTTTCGCTCATCATGATTTGACTATCTCAATTTTACCCACATGCATAATTTGAAAGCACTTTTGTTTTTTTTGTTCTTCAGTCAATATTCCTTTTCGCAATCCATTCCCAAATGGGATCCTGCTCTTGAACAACTTAATGTAAAAGATTGGCTAATCCACACGCCAGCTCAAAAAGCAGGGGTATATTCTTCTCAAGATGGCAAGGATATTATCCTGTATAACGGGCTGGTAAAGAGAACTTTCAGGATGTCGCCCAATTTGACATGTTTTGATTTCAAGAACCTTTCAAACGGACAACAACTTTTAAGGGCCGTCAGGCCGGAAGCTGTTGTTACTATCAATGGTGTGGCGTATGCAGTTGGTGGTTTGACCGGACAAAAAGAAAAGGCATACCTCATGCCATCATGGATTGATGGATTCAAGTCTGGCGAAACGGATTTTCAATATGCAGGGGTGGAGGTGACTGATCTCACACCATTTATCAATTGGAAACGAAGAACCTGGGCTTATAACACAGCTCAGCCCAAAGGGAAATTGATCAAGTTTCGTTTCATTTCATCATTGGTTCATCTGAAAGGGGTGGAAGTAGAAGTGAATTATGAATTGTACAACGGATTACCGCTTATAGTGAAATGGGTTACAGTTAAAAACAACTCCACCAACAGTATCACCATCAATCGCATCATCAATGAAACACTGGGTTTGGTTGAGGAAGAAAGTGCTGTAGTAGGCAGTCCAGATCAGATGAAGAAACAACATGGTCTGTATGTTGAGACCAATTATGCTTTCAACAACGCCATGCGTTATGATATCAGCGACCAAACCACACACTGGAAGATTGATTCCACTTACACTTCCCAGGTAAATTACAATTACCAGACGCCCTGTGTGCTCGAAGTTTATCCTGAAAAGGTGCTTGCTGTTGATCTCCAACCTGGCGAGGTGATGAAATCGCCACGCACGCATGAACTCCTGATGGACAGCTACGACAGGGAACGCAGGGGTTTGATGATTCAGCAGATGTATGCTACTGTTGCACCCTGGACCACTTCCAATCCCATATTTATGCATTTAGTGAGCAGGGATGATGATCAGGTGCGGACTGCTGTTGACCAGTGTGTAGCAACCGGTTATGAGGCGCTCATACTCAGTTTTGGAAGCCATTGCAATATGGAAGATACAGCAGTATTGAATGTGGCAAAGTGGAAGGCCTTGGCAGATTATGCACATAGCAAGGGCATCCTTATTGGGAGCTACTCTTTGTTCAGCAGCAGGCGGATAAATGATGAGACAGATGTCATCGATCAAAAAACAGGAAAACCTGGTGGTGCGTTTTTTGGTAATGCACCCTGTATGGGGAGTGCATGGGGTTTGAACTACCTCGCACGGTTGAAATATTTCATGACTGCTACGGGTTTTGAC
>JBDLUZ010000054.1:0-16662 GCA_039805045.1 Bacteroidota bacterium
TCGAAATAATCAACTCCGCCCGGCACCTGAGCCTCAACTGCTGCATTTAACAATACCAAAAACAACAATCCACCAATCAGTTTTCCGACATTTTTCATGCCACAAAACTAATTAAGATTGTATTCCGTCTTGTGCCATCGTGGGTTTTCTCCGTATAATTGGGTATATTTTACAAAAAGTCAGTTATCCCGTACAACATTTTGACAAAAAAAGGTGTCTTATAGTTATACAAATCCTGCGATGAAAAATATAATCAAACTCCTTTTCCTTTCTTTAGCTGGCATTATTACAATTTTCGGTCTTTCCAAAAAGGAAAAAAATAATGCTGAACAGGATGCAGTCAGGTTGCCGGAGTTTAATGAGTCTGCCATTGTTGAAGATTACGAGATAGCAGCTTATCACAATCAGGCCTGAGCAACAGGCTTTGTTCAGACACTGTAAAGCTTTCCCCATAGTTGAATATTTCTTCGGAAAGTTAATGCTCAGTCATTACCTTTGCACCCCGGGTACAACCCGGTTTTTTTGTGCCCTTTCACACAAAACCACAAGGAATCACTATGCCTAAAGACATTTCAATCCAATCAGTACTTATCATCGGTTCAGGTCCCATTGTCATTGGTCAGGCCTGCGAATTTGACTACTCCGGTTCACAGGCTGCAAGAAGCTTGCGTGAGGAGGGTGTAAAGGTAATCCTGATCAATTCTAACCCAGCCACCATCATGACAGACCCAATGATGGCCGACAGGGTTTATCTGCTTCCGCTAAATGTTGAAAGCATTGAACAAATTCTGCAGGAAAACCAGATCGATGCGGTTTTGCCTACAATGGGCGGACAAACTGCTTTGAACCTGGCAAAAGAAGCTGAGGAACTGGGAATCTGGGAAAAGTATGGTGTGAGGCTGATTGGTGTAGATATAAAAGCAATTGACAAAGCTGAAGACCGGGAAAAATTCCGTCAGTGGATGATCCAAATGGGCGTACCCGTTGCGCAGGCCAAAACAGCAAACTCGTTTCTTGAAGGAAAGGAGTTTGCACAGGAAATAGGTTTCCCGCTGGTAATCAGACCTTCTTTTACGTTGGGAGGCACCGGAGGCGGATTTGTACACAGCAAGGAGTTTCTGGATGAAGCGCTGAACAGGGGTCTTTCTGCCTCCCCTATTCATGAAGTGCTGGTAGAAAAAGCAGTGCTGGGTTGGAAAGAATTTGAACTTGAGCTGCTCCGTGACGCAAAAGACAATGTGGCTATCATCTGTACTGTTGAGAATTTTGACCCGATGGGGGTTCATACTGGGGATTCCATCACTGTTGCCCCGGCTATGACACTAAGCGATACTGCTTTCCAGCTGATGCGGAATACGGCCATCAATATGATGCGTGACCTGGGTAATTTTTCCGGTGGCTGCAATGTGCAGTTTGCACTTAATCCCGAAACTGAAGAAATCATCGCCATTGAAATCAATCCCCGCGTAAGTCGCTCTTCAGCACTTGCTTCCAAAGCTACGGGCTATCCAATTGCAAAAATTGCAGCGAAACTGGCATTGGGCTTTTCACTCGATGAACTGAAAAACCAGATTACAAAAACCACTTCAGCATATTTTGAACCTGCATTGGATTATGTGATCGTTAAAGTACCCCGCTGGAATTTCGATAAATTCAAGGGCGCTAACGATACCCTTGGCTTGCAAATGAAATCGGTAGGAGAGGTTATGTCTATCGGGCGAAGCTTCACCGAAGCCATTCAAAAAGCCTGCCAGAGTCTGGAAAATAACGCTGTTGGTCTTGGCTATTATGGCAAAAGCATGATGCATGCAGACGAACTGGTTGAATACCTTAAAATACCCAAGTGGGACAGGATTTTCAGGATCAAAGATGCCCTGATGCTGGGAATAAGTGTAAAAACAATCTGCCAAGCTACAAGAATCGACCGCTGGTTCATCTATGAAATCCAAAAGATTGTTGACATAGAAAAGGAAATAGCCAGATACCGGTTTGATACCCTGCCACTCGATCTCATCAAAAAAGCAAAACACCACGGCTTCAGCGATGCACAGATTTGCAAAATCATGCAGGATGGCAATGAGGATGCCCTCTACGAAAAAAGAAAGGCCGCAGGGATAAAAAGGGTTTACAAAATGGTGGACACCTGTTCTGCAGAATTTGAAGCCAAAACACCCTATTTCTACAGCAGTTTTGAAAATAACGGCACCAATGAAAGTAAAGTAAGCGACAAAAAGAAAATCATTGTATTGGGATCCGGACCAAACCGCATTGGTCAGGGTATTGAATTCGATTACTGCTGTGTGCATGGATTACTTGCCATCAAAGAATGTGGTTTTGAAGCAATCATGGTGAATTGCAACCCGGAAACCGTTTCCACAGATTTTGATATTGCTGATAAACTTTATTTCGAACCCGTTTTCTGGGAACACCTGTGGGAACTCATTGAACATGAAAAACCTGAAGGCGTTATTGTTCAGTTAGGCGGACAAACAGCACTTAAACTGGCTGAGAAACTGCATAACAAAGGAATTAAAATCATCGGAACTTCCTTTGACAACATGGATATTGCCGAAGACAGGGGCAGATTCAGTGATATGCTGAAGAGCCTGAACATACCCTACCCCAACTATGGAACTGCCTTCACGGTTGACGAAGCCGTTGAAGTGGCCAAGGAAGTGGGATACCCTGTTCTCGTGAGACCTTCATATGTTTTAGGTGGGCAACGCATGCGGATCGTAATCAACGATGATGAACTTGAATCAGCAGTTGTGAGCCTGCTTAAGCACCTCCCCGACAATAAAATACTGATTGATCACTTCCTGGATCGCTGCCAGGAAGCTGAAATAGACGGGATATTTGATGGAGAAAATTTCCATGTCATGGGCGTGATGGAACATATAGAACCAGCCGGCATCCACAGTGGTGATAGCAACGCAGTACTTCCTGCGTTCAACCTCACGCCTATGGAAGTTACCACCATGGAATTCTACGCTGAAAAAATCGCAAGGGCGTTGGATATCAGGGGATTGATAAACATCCAGTTTGCCATCAAAAATGGTCAGGTTTTTGTTATTGAAGCCAATCCCAGGGCATCCAGAACCACACCTTTCATCGCCAAGGCATACCAGATTCCTTACCTCAATATTGCCACCAAAATCATGATGGGTACCCACAAACTTACTGACTTCACCTACGAAAAGAAGTTAGAAGGTTTTGCTATTAAGGAACCTGTTTTCAGTTTTGATAAGTTTCCTGGTGTAAGTAAGGAACTCGGACCGGAAATGAAATCAACAGGTGAAGCCATCAGGTTTGTCAAAGACCTCAGGGATCCTTATTTCAGAACCCTTTATAAAGAAAGGAGTATGCACCTCAGCAAATAAACCAGGTAGACCATATTGCGTCTAACTTAGTAAATTTGCATCATGTCTGTACTCACCAGGTTCGTGGCAATGGCTTTCTTGTTGCTGCCCCTGAAAGAACTTAACGCACAGGGAAAGCTTCTCAGGGGATTTATCAAGGATGACCACTCTGATGAGGCTGTACCTTTTGCAACCATATCCTTTGCTGGTACCCGTATTGCCAAACTGAGCGACTCATCAGGAAAATTCACATTTTCTTTTTCAAAGTGGCCCTCTGATACTATTCTGATAACCTACGCCGGCTTTGAAGCCAATAAAATTGCGCTGGACACAAGTCTTTCTGTGATTGAAGTTGTAGTTCGCATGCAAAGGCAACGGAAAGTGGAAGGTGTTGTTGTGAAAAGCAAGCTGAACAGGGGGCTCATCTTATGGCGTAAAATTGTACGCAATAAACCACAACACGACAGACGCAGATTCGCCAGTTTTGGTTATGAGCTATATAACAAAATGGAAATTGACCTCAACAACGTCAATGCCGAAAAAATGCGGAAAGGCATATTGCCACCAAAACCATTCAAATTTATCCTGAACAATATTGATACGATTTCTGAAGAAAAACCCATTCTTCCCATTTACCTGATAGAAACGATTTCAGATTATTATGTTCAGCAAGAACCACACCGCACGAAAGAAATAGTAAAAGCCAGTAAATCAGTTGGACTCAAAAATGAAAGTATCAGTAAGTTTCTGGGAGGAACCTACCAGAATATCAATGTGTATAAGAACTTCATTTCCGTTTTCGACAAAGACTTTGTTAGTCCGATAAGCGACGACGGTGACCTCTATTACACCTACAAAGTTCCTGATACCCAATACATTGCAGGCAAACGATTCTTTCACTTCGTTTTTGAACCAAAAAGAAAAGGCAGTAACACTTTTTTTGGCGATGCCTGGATTGCTGACTCCAGCTTTGCTGTTCAAAAAATGAATCTGCAGGTTTCAGATGCATCCAATATCAATTTCATCGAAAAACTAAGCCTGGTGCAGGAATACCAGCTGATCAAAGACAGCATCTGGTTTCTTTCCAAAGACAAATTCATTGCCAACATCAAACTTACCGGGAAAAACACACTCAGTTTTATAGGAAGAAAAACCACTACCTACAGCAAGATAAGCATCAATAATGATGAGCCCCCGGCAGGAATCACCGATGAAATACTTGCAGATAAAAGAGTTGAGTTAATCCAGCTGGCAGATAGTGCCCTTGACAGAAAGGAAGCATATTGGATTGAAAACAGACATGAATTACTCAACAACAATGAAAACAGTTTTTACCGGATGGCAGATACCCTGTTGAAAATGCCTGAATTCGACAGGTATTCGGAGTGGCTGAAGTTCATTGGCACCGGATACAGACTTGTTGGGAATTATGAAATTGGTCCCTGGATGAACTGGATCAGTGGCAATATCCATGAAGGAATGCGTTTTCGTTTTGACCTGGGCACGAATTACAAATTTAACAGAAACGTATACCTTTCTTCTTACCTGGCCTATGGCACCAAGGATAAGCAATGGAAGGGAAAAGTGGAAGCCCTTTTCATGTTGGGAAAAGACCCGAGAAGCAGCATTAGGGTACTTTTCAAAAAAGACATGGATTATGGCCAAACCTATTATGACGAAATTGGCTATGACAATCTTTTCGCACTTACTTCCAGAAAAGCTGCAGTACCCATCAAATTGATCAGCATCGAACAACAAAAACTGGAATACTTCAAAGAGTGGCGTTCCGGATTATCCATCACTGCAAATCTCCATAGAAAAATATACGACCCGATCAGAAACCTGCCCTTTAAATCCGACTATACCACTGCAGATAAAGCAGGAAACTTTAATGACTTTCAGTTCAATGCCAAAATACGTTTTGCATACCTCGAGCGCTTCCTGCAGGATGACTTTTTCAGAACAAGCTTAGGGAGTGATTATCCGGTAACAGAGCTTTATTTCACAAAGGGCATTAAGGGCGTTTTTAACAGTGGATACAGCTATACGAAGCTCACTTTCAGCCTGAGTGATTACCTGAAAATTCCACCACTCGGCAATATTTATTATAATTTTTATGCCGGCAGGGTTGATGGCCGTTTGCCCTATATGCTCCTGAATATAGCTCCGGGAAATGAAATTTATTATTACAACAAATACGCATTCAACCTGATGAACAGGTATGAATACATTTTTGACAGGTACTCGGGTTTGAATATCGAACATAACATTGGCAGTGGTATTTTCAGACTCATGCCACAGAACAAATTGTTCAAATTCAGACAGTTCTGGAATATCAAAATGCTTTGGGGAAGCCTTAATGCAGCAAACAGTACCCTTAACCTCAAAGGTGATTTCCCCTTCACAAGTCTGAATGGAAAAACTTACATGGAACTGGGAACCGGGGTGGATAATATCCTGAGGTTTTTCAGGATTGACCTGGTTTGGAGACTGTCCCCGAAACCCTTACCAGCTGAAGGGTATAAACGCTTCGGCGTTTTTGGCAGCTTCCGATTCAGCTTCTGACTTCATCACATACAGCCAGAATAATATCGCAGGCTCGGTTTATTTCATCTTCAGTTATGATCAACGGAGGAGCCAGTCTCATCGAAGCAGCAGCGAAAAGAAACCAGTCTGTAAAAACACCTCTGGCAATGCAGGTATCGATAACAAGTTTGTTCAAATCCCAGGAACCAAAATCAATGGCCATAAGCAATCCTGCCGAACGGAAATTCTGAATCAGCGGGTGCTTCAGGCGTTGCGCAAAAAGCTGCGCTTTTTGCTGAAATGCGGCCAAACCTGCTGCGCAACAAACCGGATGCCCTCCGAAAGTGGTAATATGTCCCAACACAGGATTGCTGGCAAAAGCATTCATCCTATCTGTACTGGAAATGAATGCCCCTAGCGGCATTCCACCTCCCAGGGCTTTTCCAAGCAAAAGGATATCCGGCACAATATCAAACTGCTCAAAGGCAAATAAGGTGCCCGTTCTTCCCATGCCTGTTTGTATCTCATCCAGTATGAGTAAGGCTCCTGTTTCATCACACCGGGCTCTGAGTGCTTTCATCCATTCAGCTGAAGGTGTTTTTACCCCACGCTCTGCCTGTATGGGCTCTGCAATCACACAGGCTGTATCTGTGTCAATGTTGTCCAGTGCCCTGATATTGTTATGCTCCAAGTGAACCACACCCGGTAATAGTGGCCTGAATGCATTCCGCCAGTATTCATCTCCCATGACACTCAATGCACCCTGGGTGGATCCATGATAGGAATCCTTGAAACCAACAATTTTTGTTCGCCCTGTCAGGCGCTTTGCCAGCTTCATGGCACCTTCTGTGGCTTCTGTGCCTGAATTCGTAAAGTAAACGGATTGTAACGTCTCAGGTAAAAATGATGTAATCTTGGTTGCGTACTGCACCTGTGGAGCGGATATCAATTCACCGTAAACCATCAGGTGCATGTATTGTTCTGACTGCTTTTTAACTGCATCAACTACCACTGCATTACCATGACCAACATTGCACACACTGATGCCACTGATCAGGTCAAGGTATCCCTTTCCGTCTTTATCCCACATCATACAACCCGATGCCCTTACAATTTCCAAAGCAAGCGGTGCTTCAGATGTTTGGGCAACATGTCTCAAAAAAAGTTCACGCTGGTTCATTGCTGCAAAGTTCCGCTTTATGCAATAACTTCATAAAAAAAATATGCCTGTCATTCTCCCGGTTAAAGGCGTCCACCCAACTATTCCTGAAGATGCTTTCATTGCTCCCAACGCAACTATAGTAGGAGACGTGGTGATGGGCTCATCCTGCAGTATTTGGTTTAATGCTGTTGTTCGGGGTGATGTGAATGCCATCCGGATTGGAGACAAAGTCAACATACAAGACAATGCCGTCATCCATTGTACCTATGAAAAACACGCAACCGCTATCGGCAACAATGTAAGCATCGGGCATGCAGCTATTGTGCATGGTTGCACAGTGGAAGATAATGTGCTGATTGGTATGGGCGCGATTGTAATGGACAGGGTGGTGGTTGGCAGCAACTCAATTGTTGCAGCCGGTGCCGTTGTGCTCGAAGGAACGGTAATTCCCCCAGGGTCTGTATTTGCAGGTGTCCCCGCCAAAAAAGTAAAAGATATTTCACCGGAAAAAGTAAGTGGGGAAATTGAAAGAATTGCCAACAATTATACCCTTTATAGCAGCTGGTTCAAATGATTTTTCACCACACCTTTCCCCTGATACTGTCTAAAATTGAACAGTAGCTGACATACCTTTCTTCATGAATTTTTCCGTGCACTACTGCATTTTTAATGGCACAACCCGGCTCATTGAAGTGCATACAGTTATTGAACTGACAGTCGTTTAGCAAGGCCCTCATTTCAGGAAAATAATGAGATAACTCAGTTTTTTCAATATCTGCAATATCAAATTCACGCATACCGGGTGTATCAATAAGTCTGCCTCCGTCTGGTAAGTCATACATCTCTGCGAAAGTAGTGGTATGCATGCCTTTTCCGCTCCAGTTACTGACCTCGCTGGTTCGGATATTGGCATCTTCAAGTATTTCATTGATTAAACTCGACTTCCCCACACCAGAATGCCCGCTTATGAGGGTTGCCTTATCTTGCAATAACTCTTTTAATGTACCCAGACTTTCAAACTGTTTAACAGAAGTAAGCAAAACGGTATAACCGATGGCTTCATACATCTGTTTCCGTTCTTCAAACAACACCATATCTGCTTCATCGTAAATATCTGCTTTATTGAAAACGATGACAGCAGGAATATGAAAGGCTTCACATGTGACCAGAAACCTGTCTATAAACCCAACTGATGTCCGGGGATCACGGAGTGTAGCTACCAGCAGAGACTGATCCAGGTTAGAGGCTATGATATGGTGTAATCTTCTGTTTGCAGGTGATACCCTGTTTACATAATTCTTCCTGGGGAAAAGCTCATGTATCATTACCCGGTTTTCTGCTTCATCTTCCATCTCAAAGGCTACTTCATCACCTACGGCAATGGGATTGGTAGACCGGATACCATCAATTTTAAACCGGCCTTTCAATCTGGCATTGAAGAAATGTCCGTCCTCAGATTTTACTACGTACCAACTTCCGGTTGATTTGTAAATTACCCCCTTCATGACAGGTATTTTGCCACGATGGGAATCCTTCTGCCAGTACCAAAAGATTTGGTACTCACTCTTATAACCGGACAGAACTGGTTCCGCTTGTATTCATTCATGTTGACCATCTTTAGTACCCGGCTTACAAGGTCAGGATCAGCACCAAGTTCTGTAATCTGATCAGGCCCCATCCGGCGCTCAATGTAGAGATAAAGAATCCTGTCCAGTAGTTCATAATCGGGCAGACTGTCACTGTCCTTTTGATTGGGCCTGAGCTCGGCAGATGGTGCTTTTGTAAGGATACCATCCGGTATAAGCTCACCACTCATATTTAAAAACCTGGCTAAAGCATATACCTGTGTTTTATACAAATCACCCAATATACTCAGTCCGCCTGCCATATCTCCATAAAGTGTTCCATACCCTGTAGCAAGCTCACTTTTATTGGATGTATTGAGCAGCACATGTCCAAATTTATTGGCTACAGACATGAGGATATTACCCCTGCTCCTGCTCTGCAAATTTTCTTCAGCCAGTCCGAATGAAGTTCCCTCAAAAAGTGGAGAAAGTATATCTAAAAACGCATTATAAACAGGCTCAATGGGGATAATATGATATGGATTTCCAAGATTCTCGCTGAGCTTTACTGCATCGTCAACTGAATGACTACTCGAAAAGCCGGATGGCATCAGCAGTGCCGTTACATTTTCCTTTCCCAGCGCTTCTACTGCAAGGGCCAACACTACAGCTGAATCTATACCTCCACTGCTTCCAAGAATGGCTTTCTTAAACCCCATCTTGGCAAAATAATCTGAGATACCCAGCTTGAGTGCCTCTTTTATTTGCGCCATATTGGAGTCTCCGGTAAGATACTGCATGATACTATCGGGGTCATTGGCCCTTGTCACCCGCATCTCTTCATTGAGCAGCAGATAATCAGCTTTGGCAGGCGAGAAAGATGGTCTTAACAACTCATCAACATCAACAATGCTGTAATCCTCATTGAAAAAACCAAGTGTGCTGGTAATTTCTCCGTTCACATTACAAGCCATGCTACCACCGTCAAAAACAATTTCGGTCTGCGCACCCACAGCATTACAATAAATCATGGGCATTTTGTACTTCTCAACATTCCGCCTTACCACCTCGGCACGATCTTTATCGTGATCATAATCGAATGGTGATGCGGAAATATTGATCATCAGGTCTGGCCCCTGGTGTATTAGCTGATCCATAGGACATATCCGGTACAGCGGATTGTCTCCCAGGTTCCAAATATCCTCACAAATGGTCAGTGCAATTTTTACTCCCCTGAACTGGATAACCTGCCAACTGCTTGCAGGTTCGAAGTATCTGTATTCATCAAAGACATCATAATTGGGCAGTAGGGTTTTGAATGCCTGTCCGTAAATCTGCCCCTGGTAAAGCAGCAGTGCTGCGTTCAAAAGGTCTTTTCCTGCTTTGTTGGGATTCCTGACCGGGCTTCCAACAATAACGCCGAGGTTGTCTGCTGCTGCTGCCAGATCCTGAACGGTTTTTTCACATTGCTCAATAAAATCCGTGAATTCCAGCAGGTCTCTTGGGGGATAGCCGCAAACTGAAAGCTCTGAAAAAACAACAAGGTCTGCACCCTGCTGTTTGGCATTTTCAATGGCCCCTAACATCTTTGCCTTGTTAGACTCGAAATTTCCAATGTGATAATTCTGCTGCGCAATGAGGACCTTCATCCAACAAAATTGGGAAATAAACATGAAACTTAATGAAAAACAAAATGTAATTCCAGGTATAGGCAGCTTTGCTTTAAATTTGAAGTCCAATAAAATCAATATGACACGCGGAATATCAGCTAAATTTTTGATTGTAATTTCAAGCCTGGTTATGATCTGCCATTCGTGTATGGAAGGACCTGAAAAACCAGATGTTTCCGGTATAAACATCAAACTTGATGTAAAACGGTTTGAAAAAGATTTTTTTTCATTGGACACCAATAATCTGAATCAGGGTTTCGAAGCACTCCGTTCTTCTGAATACCATAATTTCCTCATGGATTTTACAGGCAGGCTCCTGGGACTTAACGGTGTCGATACAGCGAAATGGGAAATGCTCATTAAACAGTTTATCAGGGAATACAAACCTATTTATGATTCCACGGTAGCCTTGGACAAAGAAGTCGAAAAAGCAGCTCAGGATGTAAAAATGGCATTCCGCTACGTCAAATACTATTTCCCGAAATACAAATTGCCTGAACAGTTCATCACTTTTGTGGGTCCGATAGATGCATTTGCCTATGGAGCTATTGGCGGATCAGGCGAAATCATCACCAATTTTGCCATTTGCGCCGGGTTGCAACTCCACTTGGGTAGCAATTCAATGGTATATAAAAGCCAGGCTGGCCAGGAGCTTTACCCTGAATATATATCACAAAGATTCACAACAGATTATATTGCTGTCAACAGCATCAAAAACATCATCGATGACATTTACGCTCCGCTGCAACCTGGAGCTAAAATGATTGACATCATTGCCGATCATGGAAAACGCATGTATCTGCTAGACCTTATCCTGCCTGATACAGATGACACATTGAAGTTGGGCTATACAGCGGCACAGCTCAAGGGTTGCCAGCAATCAGAAGGATTCATCTGGAACTACTTTACAGAAAACAATCTTCTTTTTGAGACAGACCTGCTGAAAACAAGATCGTTCCTCAATGACGGACCATCAACGCCGGAATTTGGACTGGGATCACCGGGATTCATTTCATTATTCACAGGCAGAGAACTTATTCGCGCCTACATGAAAAAAAATCCAAAGACAACAATTGATGCATTGTTGGCTTTGGATGGTCCGAAAATATTAGCAGGTTCGGGATATAAACCCAGGTAAATTAAGGCCGCTGCCCCATTTGGTGCATAAAGCGAACATGAGATGCTATGGCTGCCCTAGTTGAAGGGAAATAGATATAGTTGAGTTCGAATTGCTCACATGTCTCCCTTACTATCCTGCTTATGGCTGGATAGTGAATATGGCTTATTCTTGGGAATAGGTGATGTTCTATTTGGTAGTTCAAACCGCCCACAAACCAGGTTACCAGCTTATTTGAAAAAGCAAAGTTTGCAGTTGTTTTAACCTGATGTATTGCCCACTCGTTTTCAATTTTAACAGGATCAACGCCGGCTGTTTCAAACTCAGCATGCTCCACAACATGTGCGAGCTGAAATACAAGTGCAAGGGTGAGTCCAAGGGTACCCTGACTGATTACAAAACCAACCAGCCAGCCCTGCCAGCCAAGCACCATGATCGGCAGTACAATATAAAATGCGATAAAAAACAATTTACCCCCCCAGAAAATAACATGATCTGTAAGATTCATTTTCTTCAAAGGCGTTGTATATATCTTTTTTGAGAAATACTTGATGTAATCCATGAAAAACATAAACAATGATGTAAACCCGTAAAGGATAAACATATATGCACTTTGAAATCTGTGCATCGGCTTCCAGGCCTGTGAACTGCACTGACGCATGAACGGCATGTTGTTGATATCATCATCCACGCCATCCACATTCGTGTAGGTATGGTGAATGATATTATGCTTCAGTTTCCACATGAATGCATTACCACCAAGGAAATTATTGGTGAGGCCGAATATCTCATTTACCCAGCTCTTGGTAGAGAAGCTGCCATGACAAGCGTCATGCATCACGTTGAATCCAATGGCAGCCATGTTCAATCCAAATATAAACCACAGGAAAGATGACAATGCCCAGTGCATATCCAGCAACATCAATGCGGTATATATAGCAATGGCTCCTGGAATAAGAATCATTGTCTTACCATAAAGCCGCCAGTTACCTGTTTTTTGAAGATTGTTGCGCTCAAAATAGGCATCCACCTCAGCTTTCAGTGCGTTGAAGAATACCTTGTTCTTGTTGTTGAAAGTTACTTTATACCCCATTTTTAAGTGCCTTTTCTTTTTGAAGACATGTAAAGTTACATCATGCTGCAATAGGAAGGTCAATTTCTTTTAGATGGAGCCTCCATCTGGAAAACAGGTATTTTAACGGTAAACTGTTCCCTGCTGTGTACATTTTCCATCAGATATGTTCCAAACATTTGTCCTATTTCAGACTTTAGATTACAACCCGAAATATACTGATACTGTGATTGTGGCGCAATTACTGGCTGAACGCCTATAACACCTTCCCCTTCTACTTCACGTTGCTCAGTGTTGCTGTCTTGAATAAACCAATGTCTTCTCAGGAGCTGTACTGGAAAACTGTTGTTGTTTTCTATAGTAACCCTGTATGCAAACATAAACTCATGCTGAACGGGATTCGAATAATCAGGCTGGTAGAATTGCTCCACCATAACTTTGATGCCCTCAGTGATTTTTGAAACCATATAGAAGGATTTATTCAAATATAAAAATTATCCGTTTCAATGACAAGACGATAATTTTCGTAAATTGAATCACAAACAATTCAACAAACCAACAGACAGGATATGAAAAAGTTCTTTTTGCTTGCTTTATCTGCCTCCAGTATCTCAGTTGCCTTTTCACAAGGCCGCACCGGTGATCCTAAACTTTCAGAATTATGGGATCCCGTACCTGCTATTGTAAAACCAGGTGCTACTGCACAGGACGCCCCTTCAGACGCCATTGTTTTATTCAACGGAAAGGACTTTTCATCCTGGATAGGACAAGGGGGAAAAGCTGTGGAGTGGACGCTTGAAAATGGAGCTATGACAGTTAAACCAAGGTCTGGAACAATCTCAACTAAACAAGGCTTTGGCGACTGCCAACTGCACATAGAATGGAGAACCCCTTCAGTTGTTAAAGGTGAAGGCCAAGGTAGGGGAAACAGTGGTATTTTTCTGATGGGCAAATATGAATTACAGGTGCTGGACAGCTATGAAAACAAGACCTACTCAAACGGCCAGGCTGCTAGCATTTACAAACAGCTTATCCCTCTGGCAAATGCCAGTAGAAAACCTGGAGAGTGGCAGACATACGATGTGATTTTTACGGCTCCAAGATTCGCGGCTGATGGAAAATTGCAATCTCAAGCCAGGATAACAGTTATTCACAATGGCGTGTTGGTTCAGAATAATGCAGCTCTCTGGGGAGGCTCTGAATACATTGGCATCCCTGAATATAAGCCTCACAGCATGAAAGAGCCTTTAATCTTGCAAGACCATGGTGATCTGGTAAGTTTCAGAAATATATGGATCAGGGAGTTATAAAACTCCCTTTTCTTTTTCTTCCCTGATTGTATTTTGAATCGCTAGAAGCAGATTATATACTTGTTCCATACCAGAAACATGTTCTGTTATCAACATGAAATTTTTTCCAACCTGCTTGAGGTGGCTTTTATTGGTTCGGTGTTGAAGGTGAAACAGAATGGCATTAAATGTATCTGATGTAAAATAAGGAGAGTCAGGGTTGTTTACAAAATAACACCTGAACGTCTGTTGCTTGAGCGTTAAGCGTTCAAAACCCATTTCAACTGCCATTCTCCTGCATCGTACGGTAGTAAACAAATCTTCAACACAATCTGGCATTGGTCCAAATCTGTCAATCATCTCAGCATGGAAACGCTTTAATTCTTCTTCATCACGGCAATTATCAAGCCTGGTATACAAAAGTAACCGCTCTGCTATCTGATCAACATATTGATCCGGAATCAGGATTTCAAGATCTGTGTCAATGGTACAGTCCTGCACATAATCATCCTGCTTGCTGATCTCTTCCTTAAAGACATCCCTGAAGGACGTACGCTTCAATTCACGGATAGCCTCATCCAGGATTTTCTGATACATCTCAAATCCAATTTCTATCATGAATCCACTCTGTTCTCCACCCAGCATATTGCCAGCTCCACGTATGTCAAGATCGCGCATGGCAATCTGAAACCCACTGCCAAGCTCAGCATGTTGTTCCAATGTCTGCAGCCTTTTCCTTGAGTCTGAAGGCAGGGTGCTGATAGGTGGAGCCATGAGGTAACAAAATGCTTTTTTATTACCCCGCCCTACCCTACCACGCAACTGGTGCAGATCACTGAGCCCGAACTGATGGGCATTATTGATGATGATTGTATTCACATTGGGAATATCCACACCGCTTTCAACAATATTTGTACAAACCAAGACATCATACTTACGGTGGACAAAATCAAATATCCGTTCTTCCAATTCATGCCCCTCAAGCTGACCATGTGCGAATCCTACACTTACATCCGGACATAACCTTCTGATGATAGCAGCCATCTCTGATAGTCCATTTACCCGGTTATGGATAAAGAAAATCTGTCCGCCACGTTCTGTTTCAAAGTAAATGGCATCCCGGATCTGGTCTTCATTAAACACCATCACCTCAGTCTGAATAGGCTGCCTGTTTGGTGGTGGGGTATTGATGATACTGAGGTCCCTCGCCCCCATGAGGCTGAACTGCAGGGTCCTTGGAATGGGGGTTGCCGTAAGGGTAAGACAATCTACATTGGTTTTGAATGTTTTGATTTTCTCCTTGTGTGCCACCCCAAATTTCTGCTCTTCGTCGATAACTAGCAATCCGAGGTCTTTGAATTTGATATCCTTGGCAAGCAGGGCATGTGTGCCAACGATGATATCTACTTTCCCTTCTTCTACCCGCTTAAGGGTTTCCTTTTTCTCTTTGGTTGACTTGAACCGGTTTATGTAATCCACTGTTACCGGAAAATCCTTCAGGCGCTCACTGAATGTTTTGAAATGCTGGTGGGCAAGAATGGTAGTTGGCACCAGCACAGCAGCCTGGCGCCCATCCAAACAGGTCTTGAAAGCAGCTCTGATAGCCACTTCAGTCTTACCAAATCCAACATCTCCACAAACCAATCTATCCATGGGTGATGCCTGTTCCATATCTTTCTTGACATCGGCAATAGCACGACCCTGATCGGGCGTATCTTCATACATGAAGGATGCTTCCAGCTCTACCTGCATGTAATTATCCTGACTGTGTGCAAATCCCTGTTGGGCTTTCCTTTCAGCATAGAGTTTTATCAGGTCAAATGCGATCTCTTTGACCCTGCCTTTTGTTTTTTCCTTGAGCTTTACCCATGCATCACTGCCGAGCTTGTTTACTTTGGGAACATGCCCTTCCTTGCCTGTATATTTGGCAATTTTGTGGAGTGAATTGATATTCACATACAGGATATCATTATCGCGGTAAATGATCCTAACTGCCTCCTGTGTTTGTCCGCCTACCTGAACTTTCTGCAAACCGCTGAAAACGCCTACGCCGTGATCAACATGCACCACAAAATCTCCTGGCTGAAGCTCTTTCAGTGCGCGTATGGTTATAGCCTTGCTCTTGTTGTAAGCCTGCTTGATTTTGTACTTATGGTACCGCTGGAAAATCTGATGGTCTGTGTAAACAACAATTCCTTTCTCCCTGTCTATAAATCCCTGGTGAATCGCACGGGGAACAGGAACGAACTGGATTTCAGCTTTCAGGTCTGTAAAAATGGAGTATAAGCGTTCAAGCTGTTTGGGGTTCTCGGCAAAAATATAAATCGGGTGTTTCGCCTGCTCATGCTGTTTCAAATCCTTTATCAGCATTTCAAACTGTCTGTTGAATGTGGGCTGTGCCACCACATCAAAAACATGTGTGGATACCGGATCAGGAATGGTGCCAGACTGAGCGAGCTCTATGCATTTTTTTTGTGTCAGCTCATGCACAAAACTTTCCGGAATAGTAAACTGATCAGCAGAAGTTTCAACATTTTTTTCATCTCCATCCCTTCCGGCTGCATGCGTATCGGCTTGCTGTAGAAAAAGCAACAGGTGATCATAATGATCGCTGAACCGGTCAATTAACAGCTGCCAGTTACTGGTATAAACAATGGTGTTGGCTGGCATGAGAGACATCAGGTCAATCTTCTCTGCTGCTGATTCCGTGGCATCTGCATTGGGAATGATATTAACCTGAAGCAGTTTTCGCTCACTTAGCTGGCTTTCCGGATCGAAAATACGGATGGAGTCAACTTCCTCGCCAAATAATTCAATCCTGTAAGGCTTTTCATTCGCAAAAGAGTAAATATCAAATATTCCGCCCCGCATGGCAAACTGTCCGGGCTCATATACAAAATCT
>JBDLUZ010000055.1:0-10448 GCA_039805045.1 Bacteroidota bacterium
GCCTGTTTCGAATGAAGAAGAAACTCCTTCTATGACAGCCTTGTCTGAAAAACCTTTGTGAATTTCGTTGATTTCAATCATAAAAAGGATTTATAACAGTACTGCTGCCAGTATGTAGTCGGCTAATAGAATCATGACACAACTTGTTACAACTGCTGTTGTGCTGGCCCTGCCAATTTCCAGCGCACCGCCTTTTACATTGTAACCGAAATATGCAGGTATCGCTGTAATGATAAAAGCAAATGTATATGCTTTTGCCAATGCAAAAGTGACATTATAAGGTACAAAAGATTCAAGTAGACCCTTATCATAAATCTCATGCGGCAGGATTCCCGTCAGGTCGCCTACAAATCTTCCGCCCCAAATTCCCAATGTCATGGCTATGATAACCAGCAAAGGGATGGTAATCAATGCGGCTGTGATTTTTGGGAGAATTAGGTAGGCTTTCGTATTGATACCCATAATTTCCAGTGCATCAATTTGCTCACTCACACGCATGTTCCCCAGTTCACTTGAAATTTTACTGCCAACAACGCCTGCCAACACAATACAAGTTATGGTAGGCGCAAATTCAAGTATTACGCTATCCCGCACAATCTGGGCAATAACAGAACGAGGAATAATCGGACTCACAAACTGATAGGCTGTTTGTACTGTAGATACTGCTCCAATAAAAACGGAGATGATTGAAACAATGCCCAGTGAGCCAATACCCAGTTCCACACACTGATGCATAAGCTCTTTCCAGTAAACTTTGTACTGTTCAGGTTTTGTAAACATGCCCCTGAGCATCAGTAAAAACTCACCAAAGCGGGTAAAAATGTTCATATTCTTTCAGTTTTCCGCATTTTATATTGTGCATCTATCACTGAGATCATAACCATATTCAATATACTCCTAATTGAGGAACCAAGCTGAAGTACATGTACCGGCTTTTTTAGTCCGAGTAAGATTGGACCAATAGCATCAGCCTCACCTACTTCCTGAAGCAGGTTGTATGCAATATTTCCGGCACTCAGGTTGGGGAATATCAATGTATTGACATCACCGTTGTCTGCCAATTCAGAAAATGGATAGTTTTCCTTCATGATCTCCTTGTTAAAGGCAACAATTCCCTGCATTTCGCCGTCAACGATCAAGGATGGATTGCGCTGCTTGACGATTGTTCTGGCAGTCCTGACTTTAATCGCCTCTTCAGTATCACTGCTGCCAAAATTTGAATAACTCAGCATGGCAATGCGGGGGGTAATACCCAAATTTCTAACCTCTTTGGCAACAAGCAGTGTTATGTCTGCAAGCTCTTCTGCAGTTGGGTTGAAATTGACTGTTGTGTCAGCCAGAAACAGCGGACCTTTTTTGGTCAGCATGATGTACATGCCTGCAATCTTGCTGACACCTTCTTCTGTGCCAATTATTTGAATAGCTGGACGAATTGTGTCTGGATAGTTCCTGCTCAATCCGGAAATCATCGCATCTGCATCTCCCATTTCCACCATCATGCAACCAAAATGATTCCTGTCTTTCATGAGTTTATTCACCTCATAGCGGTTAACACCTCGGCGCTGTCTTTTTCTGAAAAAAACCTCACCATATGTTTCCCTTTTAGATTTCATCTCCTCACTCTTGGGGTTGATAATTTCCAGTCCGTCTAAAGGGATATTGTTTTTTTCTGCAATTTCCTGGATGATTTCAGGGTTTCCCAATAAGACGGGTTTAGCTATCCCCTCGTCCAATGCTATCTGAGCAGCTTTCAGAATCTTTGAATTCTCTGCATCAGCAAATACTACGCGTTTAGGATCTTTTCTGGCTTTACTACCAAGCGCTCTTACCAGCTGGTTATCTATGCCGAGTCTTTTATTAAGATCGATTTCATACTTTTCCCAATCGGTTATTGGGGTCTTTGCTACACCACTTTCCATGGCGGCTCTGGCAACAGCTGGTGAAACTGCTGTAATAAGCCTGGGGTCAAGTGGTTTGGGAATGATGTAATTCGGACCAAAAGCAATGGCAGACTCATTGTATGCCATATTCACAATATCTGGTACAGGTGTTTTGGTTAATTCTGCCAGCGCTTTCACTGCTGCAAGTTTCATGGCTTCATTGATGCGGGTAGCACGTACGTCAAGTGCACCTCTGAATATGTAGGGGAACCCGAGCACATTATTCACCTGGTTAGGGTAGTCGGACCTGCCTGTAGCCATGATGATGTCATTTCGAACTGAAGTAGCATCTTCCCATGTAATCTCCGGATCAGGATTTGCCATGGCAAATACGATAGGCCTGGGGGCCATCCGTGCAACCATTTCTTTTGTAACAACATTTCCTTTACTCAGTCCGATGAACACATCCGCATTTGCAAAAGCTTCTGCAAGGCTGATTTCATTCCTGTCTACAGCGAATCGCTTTTTCCTATCATCAAGGTCTGTCCGTTTATTGTGAATAAGTCCCTTTGAATCGAACATCCAGACATGTTCCCGCTTCGCGCCAAGTGCTTCATATAGCTCAATACATGCCATTGCTGCTGCGCCTGCTCCATTAACAAGAATGATGATGTCTCCTATGTTTTTCTGTTGTAATTCCAATGCATTCAAGAGTGCGGCAGCGCTGATAATGGCTGTGCCATGTTGGTCATCATGCATGACCGGAATATTCATTTCCTCCTTAAGACGTTGTTCTATATAAAAACACTCAGGAGCCTTGATGTCTTCTAGGTTTACACCTCCAAAAGTTGGCTGGAGGGCTTTGACTATTTCGACAAATTTCTCGGGATCTTTTTCATTGATTTCAATGTCAAAAACATCAATGTCTGCAAAGATTTTAAACAAGACCCCTTTGCCTTCCATTACGGGTTTGCCTGCTTCCGGACCAATATCTCCTAACCCCAAAACAGCTGTGCCGTTGCTGATTACGGCTACAAGATTTCCCTTTGCTGTGTATTTGTAAACGTTCTCAATATTTTCATGAATTTCCTTGCAGGGCTCTGCTACACCCGGAGAATAAGCAAGGGATAGGTCCCGCTGGGTTTTTGCTTCCTTGGTTGGAATAACTTCTATTTTACCGGGCCTGCCTTTGGCATGGTATTCCAGTGCTTGCTCCTTCCTGAGTTTTTTTTGCATACGTTTTTTTTAACTTATTGCCCCTAAATACGCCATCATGCTGATGCCAGTCTCTATAGATTTTTCATCCACATCAAAAGTTGGGGTATGAACATTGGATGTAATTCCCAGTTGCTTATTGCCAGTTCCTAACCTGAAAAAACAACCTGGAATAATTTGTGTGTAGTAACCAAAATCTTCTGCTCCCATGCTGAGCTCCATTTCCTCAACGCTTTTTTGTCCCATAAATTCTTCGGCAAGGGCTTTAACCTTTGGCGTTAACGCTGCATCATTGACCACCGAAGGATACCCAAGATCTATATGCACATCAATTGATGCACCACTTGAAATTGCAACACCTTGTGCTATTTCATGTATTCTTTTGTGTGCTTCCTTTCTCCAGTTTTCATCCATAGCACGGAATGTTCCCATCAGCTTGACTTCTGCTGGTATTACATTGGTTGTAAAACCGCCCTGAATGGCACAAATGGAAAGTACTGAGGGCGAAAAAGGATTATTATTTCTACTTACCACCTGCTGCAATTCAACGACCAACGCTGATGCTGCCAAGACGGTATCTGCTGTCAAGTAAGGTTTGGCAGCATGTCCGCCTTTACCACGAATGGTGAAAAAAAGTTCATCAGCACTCGCCATGACTTTTCCAGGCGCAAAACTAACCTTACCTGTTTCGAGCAAAGGATGAACGTGCAATCCAATAATGTGTGTTGGCCTGGGATTTTCAAGTACGCCTTCCCTTATGAGGATACTGGCTCCCCCAGGGTTTCGTTCTTCACCGGGTTGAAAAATAAGTTTGATTCGTCCATCCCATTTGTCTCGGAGTTCATGTAATATTCTTGCTGCTCCCAATAGGCAGGTAGTATGTACATCATGGCCACAGGCATGCATTACCCCTGCCACGGTAGAGGCGTAGGGGACATCATTTTCTTCATGGATAGGCAATGCATCCATATCTGCCCTGAGTGCTATTACCCTTTCGGAAGGGCGGCCTTCTAGCATGGCAATAACGCCGGTTTCAGCCAAACGGTGATAGGGGATTCCTAATTTATCCAATTCGCTGCATACAAAGGCTGAAGTATTAAATTCTTTATAGCTTAATTCAGGATTGGCATGCAAGTGATGTCTGATTGACCGGTAGGTTTCAAAATATGAGGATGCCAGATTTTTGATTTCATCAATTAGAGTACTCATGGGTGATTGATTGTTTCCTGATTATTAACCCGCAATTCAACTTTAGAAGGGATAACAAGAATATTTGTACTAAAAAACCTGGCCATTTCTGTTCTTATTTTGTCAGCGTCACGGTAGGTTTTGAAGTTCCCGAAATGCACTTTAAAATTTGGTGCCTGGTATGACATATAACTCTTGTGATCAGGGTATTCTTTTAAAAGTATAGACCTGACTTCCATTGCCTGATCTCTTTTGTTAGTGCTTATAACCAATAACCTGTAACCCTGTTCAATTACAATTCTTCCTTGAGCAGACAAATTATTGATTTCAATTTGTTTCTCTACAAGTTTATCTACTCGGGGGTCTCTCTGTACATGTACACTTTTGCCTAGCTGTGCAACAGTAGTGATGTGCATGGCAACCAATAAAAATACTATGGTGCTTTTTTTACTCAATATAAGCGGGTTAAGTTATACCTGATCACGGCCGTGGCAGGACTTAAATTTCTTGCCACTTCCACAGGGGCAAGAATCATTTCTGCCAACTTTGGGACCAACCCTAACAGGTTCCTGTTTGATATTTGAGGGGTCATGGTATTCGTTTTCACCATCCATTATTTCAGCGGGGCCCTGTGTTTCAACAGAATCTTTTCGGATTTTCATGTTACTCATGTCTGTCCGGCTTTCCCGGCCTTCTCTTACGCCTCCGTTGTTATTTTCTAAGGGTAAACCAGCATGACAGAGGAATGAAACAATATCACGGTTTACCTCGCCATCCATATTGGAAAATAATCCAAAAGCAGTTTGCTTGTAGATCACCAATGGATCTTTTTGCTCGTAAACAGCCGTTTGAACACTTTGCTTCAGGTCATCCATGGCGCGAAGATGTTCCTTCCATGAATCATCAATAATGGCCAATGTTATGTTTTTTTCCAATGAAGCACTCAGCTCAAGACCTTTGCTGCTGATCGTTTTGTCAAGATTGGTAAGGATATTTATAGTCTTCTTGCCGTCAGTAACAGGAACAACAACGTTTACAATATGATTACCCTGTGTGAGCCTGACATTCTGGAAAACAGGAAGGGCTTGTTTCGCAAGGTTTTGTTTTTTAAACTGGTAATGGTTAATGGCTTCTTTATATAACTTATCAGATAAGTCATTGATTTGGCCTTTTTCCAGTTCTTGAGCAGCTATCGTGGTGTCTATGCTGAAATGCATAATTGCTGCCAGTTTAAACCCTTCATAATCAGATCCACCTGCGTATTGGTTTACAAGTTGTGTGGCAACACCATAAAATGCATTGTCAAGATCAAGCGCAAGTCTCTCTCCAAATAGGGCATGGGATCTTTTGCTGTAAATAACACTGCGCTGCTTGTTCATCACATCATCATATTCAAGCAGGCGCTTGCGGATACCAAAGTTGTTTTCCTCAACTTTTTTCTGCGCTCTTTCAATGCTCTTGGTAATCATGCTGTGCTGAATGACTTCTCCCTCCTTGTAGCCCATCCTGTCCATCAACGATGCAATCCGGTCACTGCCAAACATACGCATCAGGTCATCTTCCAGTGACACATAAAACTGTGAGGATCCCGGATCACCCTGTCTGCCTGCACGTCCGCGAAGCTGCCTGTCTACCCTGCGACTTTCATGCCGCTCTGTACCTATAATGGCCAAACCACCTGCTTCCTTCACGCCTGGTCCAAGTTTGATGTCTGTACCCCTGCCTGCCATATTGGTGGCAATGGTAACATTACCTGCCAATCCAGCCTCAGCCACTACCTGAGCCTCTCTGGCATGTTGTTTGGCATTCAATACATTGTGTGGAATCTTTTTTTGCTGAAGCATCCTGCCCAGTAACTCCGATACTTCAACAGAAGTAGTGCCCACAAGTATTGGTCTGCCTGCGTTCCGGAGTTGTTCTATTTCATCAATTACAGCCTTGAATTTTTCTCTTTTTGTCTTATATACCAGGTCTTCTTGGTCTTTTCTTACCAAAGAGAGGTTGGTAGGGATGGAAACTACGTCAAGCTTATAGATATTCCACAATTCAGCTGCTTCTGTTTCTGCTGTTCCAGTCATACCAGCCAGCTTATGGTACATCCTGAAATAGTTTTGCAAGGTAACGGTAGCATAGGTTTGTGTGGCAGCCTCAATTTTTACATTTTCCTTCGCTTCGATAGCCTGATGCAAACCATCGCTATACCTTCTGCCTTCCATGATCCTTCCGGTCTGTTCATCCACGATTTTCACCTGACCTTCCATGACCACGTATTCAATATCCTTATCAAACAGGGTGTAAGCTTTCAAAAGCTGCTGGATGGTATGTATCCTGTCAGCCTTCTGAGAGTAATCCTGAATCAGGTCTTCTTTTTTTGCCAGTTTTTCTTCCTGGGTTTCAATACCCTGTTCAATTTCAGCCAGGGAAATGGACAGGTCAGGTAAAACAAAGAAATTGGCGTCTGATTCATTTTGGGTGATGAAATGAAGTCCCTTGTCTGTTAACTCAACCTGGTTATTTTTTTCGTCTATATGGAAATACAGCTCTTCGTCAACCTCAGGCATGTGCTTCTGCTGTTCCGCCAAAAAGTAGTTTTCAGATTTCTGGAGTTTAACTTTTATGCCAGGTTCACTGAGGTATTTGATGAGCGCAGTGTTCTTTGGTAAGCCCCTGTAAGCCCTCATTAATTGTAAACCTCCATCCTGGGGGCCATCTTTGCCTTCAGTGATTAGTTTTTTGGCTTCCTGCAATGAACGGATCACAACCTGTTTTTGCACATCTACAAGCTGCTGTATCCTTGGTTTGTGAATGTGAAATTGCTGATCATCCCCTTTAGGTACTGGTCCGGATATAATTAAAGGCGTCCTGGCATCATCAATCAAGACGCTGTCTACCTCATCCACCATCGCAAAATGATGCTTGCGCTGCACCATTTCATCTGGGGAATGTACCATGTTGTCTCTCAGGTAATCAAACCCAAATTCATTGTTGGTGCCATAGGTAATATCAGCGAGGTATGCTTTTCTCCTGGCATCGGAATTTGGCTGATGCTTGTCTATGCAATCAACAGACAATCCCAACCATTCAAACAAAGTGCCATTCCATTCGGAGTCTCTCTTTGCCAGGTAGTCATTCACTGTTACAATGTGAACGCCTTCCCCAGCGAGGGCATTGAGGTAAGCGGGGAGTGTTGAAACAAGTGTCTTGCCTTCACCGGTAGACATTTCTGCAATTTTACCCTGATGCAGCACTGTTCCACCAATAAGCTGGACATCATAATGAACCATGTTCCAGTTAACCAGGCTTCCTGCAGCCATCCAGCTTGTCTTGAATACAGACTGTTCGCCTTGTATTTTTACATAGTCTTTCCGGATACAAAGTTCCCTATCGAGTGTCGTAGCAGTGGAAACAAGCTCGTCATGTTCTTTGAAACGTCGACCTGCCTCTTTTACAACAGCAAAGGCCTCCGGAAGTATTTGTTGCAAAACTTCCTCAATTTGCTCATTTCGCTTCTTCTTCAGTTCGTCTACCTGTTTGTATATGTCATCCCTCCCGAGGATGTCTTCAGCTGATAAAGTTTCAGCCTGAGCATTCAGGGCTTCAATATTATTATCAATTTCCCGCAGGTGTTCGCTTATCCTGCTGCGGAATTCCACCGTTTTATTCCTTAGGTCATCATTGCTTATACCTGAAAAGGAGCTAAAATGCTGATTGATCTCTCTAACAATGGGGGAGATGGCCTTAACGTCTTTTTCTGACTTGCTACCGCCAAATAATCCTGATAAAAGTTTAAACATGGGCTTCAGTTCTTGCTAAAGGTCAAAATTAGTTCATTTTAATCACTTGTATTCATCCAGACATTACCCTTTGTATGATAACTTTTCCGTTAATCCGTTTTAACAATAATTCTGCGAAGGCAAACTGCTACCTTTGGCATCCAATTTGCGAATCATTTACATATGAAAAGATTTTTTAGTCTTCTTTTGGTGGCTTTCTCAAGTTTTATGAATGCCCAAGCTCAGGAAAGTTATCAGGTAAACGGACGTTTAGTCGACACTTTGGGTACACCACTTGCCAGGGCAACAGTTGGGGTATATATAGTTGGTAGTCCGGATACCCTCAAAACGATTACCAATAATGTTGGTTTTTACCTGATCAAAGGCATCCCACAGAAGAAATTTGTTATCATGTTCTCCAGTGTAGGCTATGGCACAACAAGAAAAGCCTTGACCATGCCTGAAGGTGAGGAAGTACTGAAGATGGATGATTATAAACTTTTCCCTGAATACAGTTCAATGCAGGAAATTGTCATATCTACGCCTCCTATCATTGTTAAGGAAGATACAGTAGAATATAAGGCTGATTCCTTCAGGCTCAAGCCCAATGCCATGGTGGAAGACCTCCTTAAAAAAATGCCAGGAATCGAAGTCGATAAAAACGGAACCATAACTGCACAGGGTAAAACGGTGAGCAGGGTTAGGGTGAATGGTAAAGATTTTTTCAGTGGTGACCCGAAGGCTGCAACGCAGCAATTGTCGGCAGATATGATCGATAAGGTGCAGGTTATTGACGACTATGGCGATCTGGCCAATGTGTCTGGCATCAAGGATGGTGAACCAGACAAAATCATTAACCTTCAACTGAAGAAAGATAGAAACCGGGGTATTTTCAGCAGAACAGTAGTAGGTGCGGGCACAAGTGATCGCTATCAGGGCACTGCTAATATAAATTTCTTCAACAACAACAAACAGCTTTCCGTATTCGGAGGAGCCAACAATAACAATACCAGTACTTTTAATTTTGATGGCGGTTCTGGTGGTGGAGGAGGTAATTTTGGCGGTGGCGGCGGCGGTGGCCGTGCATTTCAGGTGAATATCGGAGGAAATAACCAGGGCGGTTTCGGAGGTGAGGAAGGTCTTCGTACAACAAATTCGATGGGTCTCAATTTCAGAAATGATTTTGAAAACAAAAAGGGGTCTGTTTATGGCAATTACAGTTATTCAAGCCGGGAAACTGAAGTGTTTAAAGATGTTGCTTCTCAAAACTTCTTCCAGAATACCAAATTCCTCAATCACCAGATAGACACATCCCTGAGCAGTTCCAAAAGCCATCGGGCCTCCATTAACTTTGAATGGAATATAGATTCTTTTAATTATGTTAAGTTTATACCTGAGATGTCTGTCCGTGATTCAAGAAGCAATTCTGTAGCCTATTTTGACTACCTCAGAAATGATGCAGATACTACCAGTAAGGGCAGCAACCTGAACAGCTCAAATTCTAATGCTCCCAGCTTTTCCGGGAACCTGATTTTTAACCACAAATTCAGAAAGCGCGGAAGGAATTTCTCCATGAACATCAATGGTGGATACAATACGAATGATGGTGAATCTATGCGTGATAACACAACATTCAATTATTTTCCAATTCTTGCAGCAACTATTCTCAACCAAAGAATCATAACTGATAACCAGTCTGATAATTTCAATATCAGGTTCAACTATTCAGAGCCATTGATGAAAGACAGGTATTTGGATATGATCTATTCATACGGACAGTCTTTCACCAGTAATGACAGGGCTACACGTGTGTTTGATCCTATAACACAAGACTATTCCTACTCAGAATTACTGAGCAATGCTTTTGAGAATGATTTTATCAACCAGCGTATCGGAGCAAACATCAGAACTGTAAAGAAAAAATATAACTATACTATCGGAGCAAGTGCGCAACCGGTTAACCAGAAAGGATATTCACTTACAAGAGACAGTGCGTATACCCCTATTAAAAGGCTTAACCTGCTCCCATCAGCAAATTTTGCATACAACTTTACGCGTAACAAAACGCTGAGGTTCTTTTATAATGGCAATGCCCGTCAGCCCTCTTTTTCACAGCTGCAGCCTGTAAAGGATGTTTCAAATCCACAATACCAGATTCAGGGTAATCCATTGTTGAAGCCAGAGCAGGCCCATGTTTTCAGCATGTCTTTCAATAACCTGAATTTCCTGACCGGTCAAACCTTCTTCATCGGTGCAAACTACAATTTCGTCAACAATCAGATTGTTAACAACACCATTAGGGTAGGTGGCGCAGGAAGTCAGCTTACTACTTATGAAAACGTGGATGGTAACTATACCGCAAGTGGCTTTTACAATTTCAGCAAGCCATGGA
>JBDLUZ010000056.1:0-10381 GCA_039805045.1 Bacteroidota bacterium
ATTCTGAATCAATTTGAAGTGGATTACGATCTGTTTCGCAATGAACTGGGAGTAGTAAGAAGCAACGATGTAAAAAGCGAATTCTCAGATGAACCTGAGGAAGAGTTTGATGAAGAGAAAAAAAGTACCCAACAAAAAGCTAAAACTGCACAAGCTGGAGGCAAAAGTAAAACGCCTGTTTTGGATAATTTTGGCAGGGATATTACGAAACTGGCTGAATCGGGCTCTCTTGATCCGATAGTTGGAAGAGAAGCAGAGATTGAGCGTGTTTCACAAATACTTTCGAGAAGGAAGAAGAATAATCCTATCCTGATTGGAGAGCCTGGCGTTGGTAAAACTGCCATTGTTGAAGGACTTGCCTTGCGTATTGTGCAGCGGAAAGTTTCACGTGTGTTGTTTGATAAACGTGTTGTTTCCCTGGATCTGGCAGCTTTGGTTGCAGGAACAAAATACCGCGGACAGTTTGAAGAGCGGATGAAAGCTATCATGACGGAACTTGAAAAAAACCGCGACGTTATTCTTTTCATCGATGAAATTCACACAATCGTTGGTGCCGGTGGTGCAAGCGGTTCACTGGATGCGTCTAACATTTTCAAACCTGCTTTGTCAAGAGGTGAGCTTCAGTGTATTGGTGCCTCTACATTGGATGAATATCGCATGCACATTGAAAAAGATGGGGCACTTGACAGGCGTTTTCAGAAGGTGCTTGTAGAGCCGCCTTCAGTGGATGAAACCATACAGATTCTGAATAATATCAAATCCCGGTATGAAGAATACCACAACGTGGATTATGCCCAGGATGCCATTGACGCCTGCGTGAAGTTAAGCGACAGGTACATGACAGACAGGTTGCTTCCAGATAAAGCCATTGATGTATTGGATGAAGTTGGCGCGCGCGTACACCTCAAAAACATCAATGTACCAGACGACATCATCGAGCTGGAAAAGAAAATTGAAGACATCAAGCTGGAAAAAAATAGGGTTGTAAAAAGTCAGCGCTTTGAAGAAGCTGCAAGTTTGAGAGACACGGAAAAGAAACTTCAGGAAGAGCTCGAAGCTGCAAAAAATAAGTGGGAAGAAGAATCCAAGCACAGGCGCTATCCTATTTCCGAAGAAGATATTGCTGAAGTTGTGAGTATGATGACGGGTATCCCTGTAAAACGGATGGTTCAGGCAGAGACTGAAAAACTGCGCAACATGTCTGTTGACATGAAAGGCATGGTGGTTGGTCAGGATGAAGCCATCGGAAAGGTTGTGAAAGCCATTCAACGCAACAGGGTTGGACTGAAGGATCCTAAAAAACCTATCGGTACTTTTATTTTTCTGGGTCCAACAGGTGTAGGTAAAACGGAATTGGCCAGGGCATTGTCAAGACATATGTTTGACTCAGAAGATTCGCTGATCCGAATTGATATGAGTGAATACATGGAGAAATTCACTGTGAGCAGACTGATAGGGGCCCCTCCAGGTTATGTTGGGTATGAAGAAGGTGGACAGCTTACAGAAAAAGTCAGGAGAAAGCCTTACTCTGTTATTCTGTTGGATGAAATTGAAAAAGCACATCCGGATATTTACAATATTTTGTTGCAGGTTCTTGACGACGGGCAATTAACAGATGGACTTGGCCGCAAGGTTGATTTCAAGAATACCCTTATCATCATGACCTCCAATATCGGCGTTCGTCAGCTGAAAGATTTTGGCGAAGGCGTGGGATTTGCAACAAGTGCCCGTCAGGCCAATGCAGAAGAAGCCAACAAGGCTGTTATCGAAAAAGCTTTGAAAAGGACCTTCTCTCCTGAATTCCTCAACAGGGTTGATGATGTAATCATTTTCAATTCCCTTGAGAAGGAACATATTTTTGAGATTATTGATATTCTCATGAAGGGTGTAAAAAAGCGTTTGGCAACGCTCGGCTTTAGTCTTGAATTAACAGGAGAAGCTAAGGATTTCATTGCAGAAAAAGGGTATGACCAACAATTCGGGGCTCGTCCCTTGCACAGGGCCATTCAGAAATACCTCGAAGATCCACTTGCAGAAGAGATTCTCAGTATGAATATTAAGTCAGGTGATGTTATGGTGGCAGATCTGGACAAGGAGCAGCAGAAAATAACATTCTCTATTCGCAAACAACCGGAAGAACAGGAAATATCCAATGTATAATGTACTTTAAAGAATAGTAAATTTGTCCTGGTTTATACCGGGACATTTTTTTATGTTTAAAACAAAAATTGGTACAGATTTAGAGGAGGCTCAATATTGGCTTGAACAAGGAGAACTTGTGGGGATTCCTACAGAAACTGTATATGGACTGGCTGCAAATGGTTTAAATCCAATGGCAGTGGCTAAAATTTATGCTGTCAAACAGCGGCCACAGTTCAATCCACTTATTTTGCATGTAGCAAGTCCGGAGCGTATTGAAAAGCTTGTAGCTGGTATACCTGAGATTGGCTTTAAGTTGATGAGTCAGTTTTCTCCCGGTCCTTTAACTTACTTGTTACCTAAATCCTTACTGGTGCCGGACATAATAACTGCAGGAAGTGATAGGGTTGCAGTCAGAATTCCTGAACATCCCCTTACATTAAGGTTACTGGAGGAATTGGATTTCCCTCTTGCTGCACCCAGTGCCAACCCTTCGGGATATGTTAGTCCTGTTTCAGCCGCCCATGTTTTGGATGGACTGGGAGGGAAAATCCCTTATATCCTGGATGGCGGTACATGCAGGGTTGGACTCGAGTCAACTATCATCGGATTTGAAAATGATATTCCCGCCATTCACAGGTTGGGCACTGTAACTGCCGAACAAATCAGTAGCTATTCTCAGGTAAAAGTTAAGATTTCGCTGTCTCATTCAGCACCCTCTGCACCCGGACAACTTAAAAGTCATTACGCTACCCGTACACCACTTTGCTGTGGTGACATTAATCAGTTGCTGGGTAAATTTGAGGGTAAAAAGATTGGTGTGTTGTCATTTACCCAAATATATTTAGGTGGTGTTCAGAAAAATATTGTGCTTTCCAAAGAGGGAAAACTTGAAGAAGCTGCAGCCAATTTATTTATGGCCATGCGCGAATTGGACTCACTTGAGCTGGATATCATCATAACAGAAGTGTTTCCAGCTGAGGGCGTTGGAATGGCCATAAACGACAGGCTTGCACGTGCAGCTTACAGGGTTGAATCAGAATAGTTCACTCAACTCAAGCCACCTCATTTCCTTGGCATCAATTTGGTTGCCTATTTCAGTAAATCGGTTTGAGATTTTTTCAATTTCTTGATATTCAAGGTCAGGATTGGAGAGTTTGGTGGAAAGTGAATTTTTCTCATCATTCAAAGCAGCAATTTCTTTTTCAAGTGTTTCGTATTCCCGCTTTTCATTGAAACTTGGTTTGCGTTTGCTGATGGATTGTTCTTTTTCTTTGGGCTCTTCCTTGTTAACAATCATCTGAGCTTTGATTTTCTCAGGATCAACATTTTTGTCAGCTTGTTCCAGTCTGTATTCTGCATAATTTCCCGGGAAATCACGGATTTGGCCATTACCTTCAAAAACAAAAAGGTGGTCAACAATCCTGTCCATAAAATACCTGTCATGGCTGATAATGATGAGACATCCCGGAAAATCCATCAGAAAGTTTTCAAGCACGGAGAGGGTAGGCAAATCCAAGTCATTGGTAGGTTCATCCAGTATCAGAAAATTAGGGTTCTTAAAGAGTATGCTTAGCAGGTGTAATCTTCGTTTTTCCCCTCCGCTTAATTTGCTGATATAACTGTATTGTTGGTCTGGTGTGAACAGGAATAATTCAAGAAACTGAGCTGCACTCAGGGTTGCACCATTGGCCAGTGGAAAATTCTCCGCAATATTCTTTACAAATTCAATAACACGCAGGTCTTGTTTTATTTCAAGCCCTTTTTGGGAGTAGTTCCCGAAGATTATGGTATCTCCGATATTTATTTTGCCACTGTCTGGTTGTTCAAGTCCCTGAAGAATATTTACAAATGTTGATTTACCGGCACCGTTTTTGCCGATTATACCAACCCTTTCACCTTTTTTAAAAGTGTAATCAAATCCTGACAGAATCACTTTGTCTCCAAAGCTTTTATAAACCTTTTTGAGTTCCGCGATTTTACCACCGAGTCTGCTCATTTTCATTTGCAGATCAACCTGCTTGTCTTCTATTTTTCTTTTTGCTACTTTTTCGATTTCATAAAAATTATCCTGACGGCTCTTCGATTTTGTTGTTCTTGCCTTTGGTTGCTTTCGCATCCATTCCAGTTCCTTTCTAAACGTATTTTTTGCTTTGTCGATCGTAGCCAATTCACTTTCTATCCGTGCAGCCTTTTTCTCAACATAATTCTGGTAATCTCCCTTGTAAACATATATTTTACTGTTATCCAGTTCCCAGATTTCAGTGCATACGGTATCCAGAAAATAGCGGTCGTGAGAAACCAGGAGAAGGGTGATGTTTTCTTTTTCCAGGTAATGTTCCAACCACTCAACCATTTCAACATCCAGGTGGTTTGTTGGCTCATCCATGATCAAGAGACAGTGGTTGTTGTTGAAGCCAATGTCAATAAGGGTTCTGGCCAGTGCCACCCTTTTTTTCTGTCCACCGCTGAGGCTGCCCACCAACTGATCGAGGTGATGAATGTTCAGTTTACTCAGGATCTGTTTAACCTTGGAGTCAAAATCCCAGGCATTGTAGTCGTCCATCTCAGACAAGGCCTCTGCAATTTTTTCTGCATTATTCGAGTCTTCAGCAGCTTCATACTTTTTGATGGCATTGATCACAGGGTGATTGTGTGCGAATATATTGTCCAATATACTGGAGCGCTCACTGAACAAAGGATCCTGCTCAAACAAAACCGTATTCACATCTTTATTGATCCAAACTTTTCCTTCGTCTGCAGTCTCTTTCCCCGAAAGAATTTTCAACATGGTTGATTTGCCTGAACCATTTCGGGCAATTAAAGCGATCTTCTCACCTTCATTGATATGAAAGGTTAAATTGGAAAAAAGAGGTTTAATGCCGTACGACTTACCCAGGTTCTCAACAGTAACATAATGCATGCTGCGAAGTTAATGAAAAGCAGCAAGGTTAAAAATTAGGGCTGGTTATTGCAGTAAAATGTAAAATATAATACATAGCAATAAGGCGATAGCAAGTGCAATAGGCACCCTTAGACTATTGATTTTGTTTTTATATTCCTTTTTTCTGATAAGATCTTGCCAGTCCTTTTCATATTTGTTCCAGTCAGGCAAATTCTTTTCCAGGTGGTCTGCCAGTAAGTTTATGTCAGATACATTGACCATACCGGCTAGAGTAAGGGCGATTTTGTTGACGGAACTGACAAGCTGCGGGTCCTGTTCACCCGATATGATACGAAGCCTTGTTGTGGAAAAAAGAGAAATAAGTTGCCGCCCCATCCGGTAGGTGTCAATATTAAATTGATTGGATTGAGAAATGTTTTTTTCTACCTGAAGGAATAATTTCAGGATTTCAACAGCTGAAAGGGCATTATCCAATTCGTTTCCGGTTGCTTTTTCCAGCCATCGCTGGTAATGATATGCTTCTCTCTTCTCAGGATCAGTTAAAGTGCTGTATGCCTCCTGTAGTTCTGTGTAATAGTCGTGGTTGAGACTATTTAGCCCAGTTTTGTCTGGGTGGTATGTATGTGCAAGCTTTCGAAACGCTCTTTTTATGGAAATTACGTCAGCACCAGGTTTTACATTAAGCAACAGGTAATAATCTTTTAAAGGCATCTAAACAAAGGTAAAAATTGAATACATTTGATATAACTAAAAACGGTATGAAAAATTTATTATTTCTTGTCCTGGTATCCTTCGCAACATTTGCACAGGCACAATCCAAAAAAATTAAGGGAAAGAACTTTTTTGAATTGAAAGTTTATGAATACAAAACTGCAGCACAGGAAGCGGTGATAGACGAATTTCTGTCCGCCGCATACATTCCGTACCTCCACAGCAAAGGGATAAACCATATCGGGGTCTTTACGGGCCGCGCCAATGATACATCCAAAGTAAAAAAACTCTATGTTTTGGTTCCATATAAGAGCCTGAATGAGATTCCTGTTATCAATAAAGCGATGTTTTCCGATAAATTGGTTTTGGAAAAAGGACAGGCATATTTAAATGCAACCAGTGAAGCGCCTGCCTTCGACAGAATTGTCAATTACATCATGGAAGGATTCAGGCTCGCACCTGCTTTACTCCAGGTCAAACTTTCTGGTAGTGTTGAGGATAAAGTGTATGAGTTGAGAAGTTATGAAAGTGCTTCTGAAAAAAAGTATTGGAAAAAAGTTGAGATGTTTAATGAAGGTGGAGAAATTGACATTTTTTCAAGATTGAATTTCAATCCTGTGTTTTATGCAGAGGTGATCAGCGGACCAACAACGCCAAACCTGATGTACATGACAAGTTTCGAGAGTATGAAAGACCGTGATGCACATTGGCTTGCGTTTAGAGATGATTCGCAATGGAAGGCCCTGTCTGCCAAAAAGGAGTACGAAAAAACGGTAAGTAAGAATGTAACCTTGTTTCTCAAGGCCAAGCCCTATTCTGAATATTAGATCCTCATTTCCCTGATTGGGAAAGAATGTATCTTTGGGCAAATTTTTAAGATGGATGAATTGAGCAGAATCCGCGAAGCTTGTGCATACATCAGAAGCATTTGTGCACTGCCGGTTGAAATTGGTGTTGTATTAGGAAGCGGATTGGGTGGGTTTACAGACCATGTGGTTGTTGATAAGGAAATACCTTACAGTGATATACCCAATTTCCCCGTTTCAACAGTTGAGGGGCATGAAGGTAAACTGATATTGGGGAAAATGGGTACCAGAAACGTTGTTGTGATGGCCGGCAGGTTTCATTACTATGAAGGGTATTCACCAGGTGAAGTTGTTTTCCCGATCAGGGTACTGAGGCTTTTGGGGGTAAAGGAATTATTGTTGTCTAATGCCGCAGGTGGGGTTAATCCATCTTTTAAAGTTGGAGACCTGATGGTGATCAGGGATCATATCAGTTTTGGCATCATCAATCCCCTTTTAGGTAAAAACCTGGATGATCTGGGTCCGCGCTTTCCTGATATGAGCGAACCTTATACATCAGACCGTATTCGCCAGGGTAAGGCAATTGCTGCTGAGCTGGGGATTGAACTGAAGCAGGGTGTTTATTATGGAGTAACAGGACCCACATTTGAAACAAGGGCGGAGTATAAACTGATATACAACCTCGGCGCTGACGCTGTAGGGATGAGTACGGTTCAGGAAGTGATTGCGGCAGTTCACTGTGGTATGAAAGTGTTTGCTATCAGTGTAATAACAGATCTGGGTATCAGGGATGAGGAGAATATTATTACCCACCAGGAAGTGCTGGATGCTGCCAATGCTGCAGCACCAAAATTGACAGCAGTCTTCAAAAACCTTATTGAAAAATTGTGATGCACCTCATTAATTTACGCAAAGTCGTTTTTTTATTGTTGTGTTGTGGGTTTTTAACAGCGGCACATGCTCAGAGAGGAATGATGAAAAGCGTTCAAGGAATGGGCTCCCGTTTCACTGGTGGAGGAGGAGGCAGGTCTGGTGGTGGTGGAAGTGATTCGCTTAGTTTTGAAAAAAGAAAATTTGCAGATGATTCTGTGAATGTCCGGTTTCGCTACCTTGATACTGCTCGCTACAGTGGTTTTGACTCTTCAATAAGTGACTATTTCAGGCGAATGCCAGTTAAACCAGAAATGATTCAGATTGGACATTATGGTAATGCTATCAGGTCACTTCTTTATTCCCCGCTGCGCAAGCCGGGTTGGGATGCAGGTTTCCATGCGCTTGATCCATTTGCTTTCACAATTGCAGACACGCGATTCATGAACACAACAAAGCCATATACTGAGCTTGGTTACCTTGTGGGTAGTCAGGTTGAACAGCATATCAGCGTTTTGCATACCCAGAACATAAGGCCTAACTGGAATTTTGTCTTTCATTACAGGTTGTACAATGCGCCGGGTACATTCAATTCTCAAAATACCAACCACAACAATATCCGATTTAATTCAGATTTTACATCAGAGAATCAACGTTATCACGCTTATGTGATACTCATCAACAATGCTTTGCAATCTTCAGAAAATGGTGGAATTGTTGATCCGGATTTACTCGTAAACGAGAATCCTGCCTATAACGACAGGTTTAACATCCCCACCCAGCTTGCCTCAACAAGTCTTTCATCAAGAAATTTTTTCAATGTCAAACTAGGCACAGGCAACCGGTATGTGGATAAACATGCTTTATTCAGACAGCGGTATGATTTTGGTAAAAAAGATTCTGTAAAAACCGACTCCTCTGTCATAAGGTTTTTTCTGCCTAAACTAAGCTTTGAACATACGGCACATATATCCAGTTATTTGTACAGATTTCTCGATGTTCAGGCTGCCGGGGCATCTGATTTTTACAAAACCAACTATGATTTTGCTGCAGTACCCGATACGCTGGATTTCAAAAATCAGTGGAATGTAGTGCGAAATGATTTTTCAGTTATTCAATTTCCAGATTCAAAAAACTTGCTTCAGTTTTTCAAAGCAGGAGCTACATTGATGAATTTCAGTTCGGTTTCCGATACAATAAGGGATCGGTTTCTCAATATCATGGTGCATGGGGAGTATAGGAATACCACACGCAACAAGAAATGGGATATGCTGCTGTATGGAGAGTTTTATTCGGCTGGGCGGGATATAGGCAACTATGCTGCACAGGCGAGGTTGCAGCGTTCACTTGGTAGGAGGATTGGTACCCTGGAAATTGGTTTCCAGAATATAAACAGGTCTCCATCCTATTTACAGGTATACAAAACAGGATTCCCAATTGAAAAAACAAAGCAGTTCAACAATGAGAATGTAACAGCATTATCCGGTTCCCTGTATATTTCGGCATTGAAGGCTAAATTGAGCTTCGAATATTTTCTGCAGTCAAACTATACGTATTTCAAGGACTTTAAAACAGTTGATCAGTATGCCCCGTTATTCAATTTTGCCAGGGCCGGATTGAGTAAGGAGACTTCACTAGGCAGAAAATGGAAGTGGTACCTTGACCTTTACTTACAGGAAGCCATTGGGGATGTTCCGATCAATTTGCCAAGAGGTTATGTGCGAACCAGGCTGGCATATGAAGGAAAACCATTCAGGAATCTTGTAATGGCTTCGGGGCTTGACTTAAGGTACTATACTGCCTATTATGCAGATGACTATTCACCGGTAAATGGACAGTTTTTTTATCAGAATTTGTTTTACGTTCAAAACAGACCTGACGTTACAGCATACTTTAATTTCAGAATCAGGAGTTTTACAGCTTATTTGCGGCTAGAAAATCTCAATACAGCTACAAGGGCTTATGGTTTTGGATTTAAAAAGAATAATGTAGTAGCACCATTTTATCCGAATCCCGGAATGGTATTCAGGCTCGGTATTTTTTGGAATTTTGTCAATTAAACAGGCTTAAAATTGTTAAAATTCCAAATTTCATGTCAAATAAAATCGCTTAGTTGTAACTTTATAAAGTGAAAAAGATATTAACCATACTCCTTTTGTGCATGCATATTGTTACCCAGGCGGGTACTGTTTTGCAGGTACATTATTGTATGGGTGATCTTGCTTCTGTTACCATTGGTCAGGATAGCCATGAAGGTTGTTCGTATTGTGGCATGAAAAGTAAATCATGCTGCCATGACGATGTATTTGTAATCAAATCAGATGCTGAAGCATTTCCATCAGCTTCAGTATCAGCATTGAATCCACCTGCTGCCATATTTGAGGAAAATTTAGGGTGTCCGTTAAGGTTCCCAATACTCCGGCAGGAATTTGATGTTATTAAAGTTTCTGACCAGGTTTTGGGCAGTCCTCCCTTGTATTTGAAGTATCGTGTTTTCAGAATTTAATATTAATGTGCATTACAGGCAGTTTTTTTCTGCATCATTTATTGTTACATTAAAAATTAATTCATGAAAACTTTTCAATCTTTCATATTCTTTCTTTTATTTTCTCTGGTATCAAATAGTGTATTAGCTCAGCAATCTGAAACCATCAAGGTATGGGGTAATTGTGGTATGTGTAAAAAAGTTATTGAAACAGCAGCACTTAAAGCCGGTGCCACTAAGGCAAACTGGAGTGAAACAACACATGAACTTCAGGTGAACTACAGGGTGAAAAAAACATCGGCTTCCAAGATTCAGGAAGCTATTGCTGCTGCAGGATATGACACACAGGATTTTACAGCCCCCAATGATGTTTACAGCAAATTACATGGATGTTGCCAATACGAGCGAAAGGCAGTATCCAGTCCAGCTAAGGATTCCGATAAAATGGCCTGCTGTGACAACGGC
>JBDLUZ010000057.1:0-11589 GCA_039805045.1 Bacteroidota bacterium
CGCAGAACTTCACAATGGCTGAACAAGTATCCTTCAACTTCCATCCATAATCTCCGGGGCAATGTCAACACCAGGCTGCGCAAATTGGCTGAGGAAAATTGGGATGGTGCCATTTTCGCGGCGGCAGGTTTGGAACGCATCGGTCTAAGACCAGAAAATTCAATCGAATTGGATTGGATGCTGCCTGCACCGGCACAAGGCGCCATCATGGTGGTATGTGGTGCAGATGACCAATATGCATTCGATGCCTGTCAACTTCTGAATGATGAGCTCACTGCGCAGTGTACAAAAGTTGAGCGCGACTTCCTCAGAACCCTTATGGGAGGCTGTTCAACGCCTATCAGTGCCCATGCAACCATCACCGGCAATAACATGCACTTTCAGGGCGAAATACTGTCTCTGGATGGCGCACAAAAAGCAGCGATTGATCAACAAATCACCCTGGAACAAGTCGAAAATTGGGGAAAGGTTGCAGCAGAACTGATCCTTGCACAAGGCGGTCAAGCCATTGTGGATGCCATCAACCATGCGGGTAATTAATCACCATATTTTATCCACCAGACCTTTGGAAGAGGCTTTGGTGGAAGAAGCGGCAAAACAGGGTATTGCAATAGACCAGTCAGACTTCATTGCAACAAAACCCATACTCAATAAAGAAACAATAGAAAGCATAAAGTCTGCCATCCATAAAAAGGCAGCAGTGGTATTCACGAGCATGAATGCTGTAGATGCAGTGTTTGCGCAGCTTGCAGGCCATTCGCCTGAGTGGGACATCTTCAGCATCGGCCACACCACACAACAACTTATCCGGGATTATTTCAAACAGTCGAGGATGCTCGCCACCGGTGATTCAGCAGCACAACTCGCACAGGCCATAGTAGACACCGCTTCAGTAAGCGATGTCATTTTTTTTTGCGGAGACAACAGAAGGGATGAACTGCCCTCCATTTTGCGCGGCAACAACATTCAAGTCAACGAAATAACCGTTTACCAAACACAAATGACTTCCGCAGCAATTGCCAAGACATATGACGGGATTCTGTTCTTCTCCCCCAGCGCCGTTGAAAGTTTTTTTGCAACCAACACACTACCAACGCATACAATTCCGTTTGCCATAGGAAAAACAACCGCAGAAGCCATCAGCATGCACACGCAGAATCCGATAATCATCAGCGAATCACCGGGCAAAGACAAACTAGCCCGGCAGGCTATTGCATATTTCTGCAACCATAGATCAAACTAATTATATCTTTATACCATTCAATATCAACTGATTAAATCGACACTATGACAGAACTGAAGAATGATCTCCTCCTAAAAGCACTTCGTGGAGAAGCGGTTGAAAGACCACCCGTGTGGATGATGCGCCAGGCCGGCAGATACCTTCCTGACTATATCAAACTGCGGGAAAAATATGATTTTTTTACGCCATCATTTTCAGCGATATCCTGGTTATACCTCAGGCAATGGGTGTTGAAGTGCTGATGGAGGAAGGAAAAGGTCCTTCCCTGCCCCGCACCATCAAAACACAAGCAGATATTGATAGCCTGATCACCACTGGTGTGGAAGAAAGCTTGGGCTACATGTACGCAGCGCTGAAACTCACCAAAAAAGAATTGAATGGCCGTGTTCCGCTCATCGGCTTTGCTGGTGCACCTTGGACAATCCTTTGCTACATGGTAGAGGGAAAAGGCAGCAAAACATGGGATAAAGCCAAACAATTTGCTTATACTCAGCCAGCCCTGGCACACCAATTATTACAGAAAATTACAGATATCACTATCCTCTATTTGATTGAGCAAGTAAAGGCAGGAGCAGATACAGTTCAGGTTTTCGACAGCTGGGCAGGTTCACTGAGTCCGGCTGATTTCAAAATATTTGCACAGCCTTACCTCTTTCAAATTGCAAGTGCATTAAAACCATATGCCCCTGTTATCTTGTTTCCGAAAGGAAGCTGGTATGCACTTCAAGACATCACAGGCAGTGATGCATCTGGTGTTGGAATAGATTGGTGTATCACACCACAGATGGCAAGGCAACTGACCAATAACAGCATTACTATCCAAGGAAATTTTGATCCCGCCATGTTGCTTGCCCCAATTCCGGAAATCAAAAGCGCTGTAACAAAGATGATAGATGCTTTTGGTACGCAAAGGTATATTGCCAACCTGGGGCATGGCATAACACCCAATGTACCTGTTGATCATGCCAGGGCTTTTGTGGATGCCGTTAAGGAATATAAAAGCTAAACCTCGGTTTCCAATCACCCAATCATTGCTCCCATGCCTATCAAGGAAAACTGGATTACGTTCATACATCAACTGCAAGATGATATCTGTGCAGCACTGGAAGCTGCCGACGGTCTTGCAAAGTTCAGGGAAGATGCCTGGCAGCGACCCGAAGGTGGTGGCGGTAAAACCCGCATAATGGCCAACGGTAACGTTTTTGAAAAAGGCGGTGTCAACACTTCCATCGTTTTTGGAGAGGTTACTGAAGCCATGAGGACCCAATTGAAAATCAATGGGGACAATTGGTTTGCTTGCGGACTCAGCCTTGTGATTCACCCGGTCAATCCGTTTGTGCCAACCATCCACTGTAACTACAGGATGTTTGAATTATACAATGAAGCAGGAGAAACCATTGACCGTTGGTTTGGTGGTGGAACAGACCTTACACCCTATTACCTGGATGTGGCAGATGCAACGCATTTTCACAAGACATACAAAGATGCCTGCGATAAGTTTGATGTAGGCTTCTATCCCCATTTCAAAAAAGAATGCGACAACTATTTTGTCAACTGGCATAGGAATAAGGAAAGAAGAGGTGTTGGCGGCATTTTTTATGATTACCAAAGACCTACAGCTGAGAGGGATGCATCATTCTGGATGAACCTGGCCAAAGCGTGTGGGTATGGTTTCATGGACGCCTATATACCCATCGTCAACAAACACAAAAATCAAGCTTATACCGAAGCAAACAAATACTGGCAGGAAATCAGAAGAGGTCGGTACGTTGAATTCAACCTGGTACACGACAGGGGAACTTTATTTGGACTGAAAACCAATGGCAGAACTGAAAGCATCCTGATGAGTTTGCCTCCTACTGTTCGCTTTGAATATGATTATGTTCCTGCTGCCGGCACACCTGAAGATTTGATTCAGCAGGCTTGCCTGCATCCGAGAGACTGGCTGGCTAATCAACATTAACCCATACAATTTTTAGCATGAACCTGCAACGCCGCAACCGCATACTCAGAAACAACCCCGCCATCAGAGATATGGTGAGGGAAACGATATTATCACCTAATGATTTTATTGTCCCCCTGTTCATCGACGCAGGAGAAAACATCAAGACGGAGATCCCTTCCATGCCGGGATATTTCAGAAACAGCTTAGACGTAACCGTCAAAGAAGTAAAAGAATTGTGGAATATGGGATTGAAAAGTGTTTTGCTTTTCATCAAGTGTGAAGACCACCTGAAAGACAATACGGGCAGGGAAGCATGGAATCCAGATGGATTGATGCAGCGCAGCATCAGGGCAATCAAAGAAGCTGTTCCTGAAATGTATATCATGTCAGACATCGCCCTTGACCCCTATTCCTCTTATGGTCATGATGGCATAGTCAAAGACGGCCAAATTGTAAATGATGAAACGGTTGAAGCATTGGTGAAGATGAGCATCAGCCATGCCGCGGCAGGGGTTGATATGGTGGCTCCCAGTGATATGATGGATGGACGCATTGGCGCCATCCGCAAAGGGCTGGAAGAGAGCGGGTATACACAAACAGGCATCATGAGTTACAGTGCCAAATATGCATCCTGCTTCTATGGTCCGTTTAGGGATGCGTTGGACTCTGCCCCCGGATTTGGTGATAAAAAAACCTATCAGATGGATTATGCCAACCGGCTGGAAGCCGTAAAGGAAACCGTCATGGACGTACAAGAAGGTGCGGATATCGTGATGGTGAAGCCTGCCCTCAGCTACCTCGACATCATCAGGGAAGTTAAAAATGCGGTGAATGTGCCGGTGAGCGCATACAACATCAGTGGTGAATACGCCATGATCAAGGCAGCAGCCCAAAAAGGCTGGATCAACGAAGACAAGGCTATCCTGGAAGTTCTGACTTCTATCAAACGCGCAGGCGCAGATATGATAGCTACTTATTTTGCAAAAGATGCGGTCAAATTAATCGGATAATAAAATTGTGAAGTTATGAATACCGGAACAAGTCAGTCACTTTTCAACAGGGCGCAACAGAGCATTCCCGGAGGGGTTAATTCACCCGTAAGAGCTTTCAAGAGTGTTGGTGGTTCACCCCTCTTCATGAAAAAAGCAAAAGGGGCCTACCTGTATGATGCAGACGGTAATAGATACATAGACTACATCGCCTCGTGGGGACCGATGATACTCGGACATGCCTATGGTCCCGTTGTAGAAGCCATCAGGGAAAAAGCATACGACTCTACCTCATTTGGAGCACCTACCGAACTGGAAATTGAAATGGCGGAGCTGATCATCAGCATGGCACCAAATGTTGACCTGATTAGGATGGTCAGCAGCGGTACCGAAGCTTGCATGAGTGCCATCCGCCTAGCCAGAGGCTTTACAGGTAAAAATAAATTCATCAAATTCGAAGGGCATTACCACGGCCACGCAGATTCGTTCCTGGTAAAAGCAGGCAGTGGTGTAGCCACCTTTGGCATCCAAACAGTTCCTGGTATAACAGCAGGTGTATCCAATGATACGCTCACAGCGCCCTTTAATGATTTGGAAGCGGTAAAAACACTGGTGGAGCAAAACAAAAACGAATTGGCTGCCATCATCGTAGAACCAGTTGCTGGAAATATGGGATGTGTTTTACCACAGCCAGGATTTCTCGAAGCACTGAGACAAATTTGTGATGAGGAAGGCATGTTGTTGATTTTTGATGAAGTCATGACGGGTTTCAGGCTGGCACCTGGGGGCGCCCAAGAGCGGCTGGGTATCAGAGCAGATCTTGTCACTTACGGGAAAGTCATCGGCGGCGGCATGCCCGTAGGTGCATTTGGGGGAAGAAGAGAAATCATGGAAATGGTTGCCCCGCTAGGTGGAGTATACCAGGCCGGAACACTCAGTGGAAACCCGATTGCTATGATTGCTGGCAAAACCCTGTTGGAGGAATTGAAATCCAACCCCAACATTTACCATGAACTCGACCAAAAGACTGCATACCTGAAAGAGGGACTTGAGCAAGCCTTGAATGATTGGGGCAAACCCTTTGTCATCAACCAATTGGGATCAATGATCAGTATTCATTTTTCAGCAAAACCCATCATCAATTTCGAAGATGCTGCGCAGGCTAACAATGAGCTTTTCAAAAAATACTTTCATGCCATGCTTGCAAAAGGGATATACCTCCCACCCTCTCCCTTTGAAAGCTGGTTCCTGAATAATGCATTGACATATCAAGACCTGGATGAAACAATTCAGGCCACAAAAGCTTCATTGGCGGAATTGTAATTGCTGTTATTTTCCATGGTTCAGTTTTGTCCGATTTTTTAGGTAGATACCATTTTTTTTGGTAAATTAAGGGTGTTTTTTTCAACGCCTTTTATCAACCTAAACAACCTGACAACAGCCATGCGTCCATCCATTAAAACGACTTTTTCTGTCTTAGCAGTTCTCTTGCTGACGTTCAATGCATTTTCACAGAACAGTCCGGGCCGCTTGAATATCAGTCAGTCACACCCCAGAATTCTCCTTTTTGAAAATGAGGAAGCGAGTCTTATCAGTTCCATAAAAGCTGATACCACATGGACGATGTTGCACCAGGCTATGCTGAAAGAATGCGACAGGCTCCTAAACTTAGAACCAGTCAAAAGAATACAGATCGGGAGGAGGTTGCTCGACAAATCCAGGGAAGCCTTAAGGCGCCTTTTCATGCTCTCTTATGCCTGGAGAACCACAAAAGATGACCGATATTTTTATCGGGCTGAAAAGGAACTGCTGGCCATTTCAGCCTTCAGCGATTGGAATCCTTCCCATTTCCTCGATGTTGCAGAAATGACTATGGCTGTAGCTATCGGGTATGACTGGCTTTATCCCCAATTATCAATTGAATCCAGGATTAAAATTAAAGAAGCCATACTCAAAAAAGGACTTGAACCCTCCCTTGATGCAAAATACAACAGCTGGCTGAAAGCAGAACACAACTGGAATCAGGTTTGCAATGCAGGAATGACTTACGGTGCCATGGCCATATTTGAAGACCAACCGGCACTTGCATCACAAGTCATTGAAAGGGCTATACAATCCATTACCCTTCCAATGAAAGATTATGGTCCGGATGGAATTTATCCGGAAGGCTATGGTTATTGGGGATATGGTACCAGCTTTAATGTAATGTTCCTCAGTGCCCTAGAAAAACTTTACGGAACAGATTTTGATTTGAACCAGGTTCCCGGATTCCTCAAAACAGGAGGATTTATGGAAAACATGACTGGCCCTACAGGCAAGCCCTTCAACTATTCTGATGCCGGAAGTACAGGAGGATTTCATCCTGCCATGTTCTGGCTCGCCAACAAAACCATGGACCCCAGCCTGCTTTGGGTTGAAAAAAATTACCTGATTTCTACCAATGCTGAAAGACTGGTAAAAGACAGGCTCCTGCCTGCCATCATGTTGTGGAAAGGTAACTTTTCTACCAGAGATATCGTGGCTCCAAAAGCGCTAACCTGGACCGGAACTGGCAAAAACCCAATCAGCATGATGCGGACATCATGGACAGATTCCAATGCCATTTATGTGGCATCGAAAGGGGGCTCAGCATCTATCAACCATGCACACATGGATATCGGTTCATTTGTGATGGATGCCACAGGCGTTAGATGGGCGATGGATTTTGGCATGCAGGATTACGAATCACTTGAATCAAAAGGCGTAAAACTTTGGGGCAGAACACAAAATTCCGAAAGATGGAATGTATTCCGATTGAATAATTTTACACACAATACATTGAGCGTAGACAGCCAGTTTCAGGTTGTTTCAGGACAAGCTTCCATCATCAATTCAGGTAATGCGATTGACAAGATGTATACAGTTTATGATCTTCAAACTGTTTATGCTGGACAATTGATGGATGCAAAAAGAGGAATATCTATTCTTAATCAAAACCAGGTATTGGTGAGGGATGAATATGCAACAGGAGCAAAAGAAACTAAAATAAGATGGACTATGCTGACCCCAGCTGTTGCTAACATCACAGGTGATGATGAAATCACACTCGAAAAAGATGGAAAAAAACTGAAACTGTTGGTTGATGCTCCGAAAGGGGAACTCAGGATGAAAACATGGAGCACCATCGGACCCAACAGTTATGATGCGCCAAATCCCGGCACCATCCTTGTAGGATTTGAACTGACACTGCCTGCAAATACAAGTGCATTCACCAATGTTTACCTGCTACCCGGCACCACAAAAAAATCTAAAAAGAACAAACAACAATTATCCAAATGGGGCAATTAAGCCGATTTTGTGTTTTGTTTTTTTCCAAACTGGTCTTTTTCCCCCTTATCCTTTTGGGTCAGCAGGTAACAGACGGATACAGAGGAATTTGGTTCACATTGGGACAGTTTTCAACCTATGGAGATAAATATTCAGGAGGATTGGGAACTTATACTGCAAACCATGTGCCCACCGCTATTTACAGCAAAAAGGTTAGAAAAACATACTTCGTATATGGTGGAGCCTCTACCGCAGAAAGGAACAGCCTTCAAATCATGATATCTTATTATGATCATCGGACGGGTAAAGTACCCAAACCAATCATAGTCCTCGAAAAAAAAGGAGTCAATGATCCACACGACAATCCTTCGTTATCAATTGATGAAAATGGTTATATCTGGGTCTTTGTCAGCGGCAGAAACACCAGCAGACCAGGATTCATTTTCAAAAGCATACAACCTTACAATATAGACGGATTTGAAAAAATTCTTGAAGACGAGATCACCTATCCCCAACCCTGGCATATACCTGGAAAAGGCTTCATGCATCTGTTTACCCGTTATACCAATGGCAGGGAGCTATACTGGTCGGTCAGCCAGGATGGACTTGCATGGACTAATGCCCAAAAAATTGCCGGGTTCGGTGGACATTATCAGATTTCCGTTGCTCATGATGCAAAAGTATACACGGTGTTCAACTATCATCCCGGGGGGAACGTAGACAAACGCACCAACATCTACTTGATGCAAACAGCTGACATGGGAAAAACCTGGCAGAACATTGATAACCGAATATTGCCAATCCCTTTGGATAAAGTTGCAAATGCCTCATTGGTCCACGATTATCAACTGACAAAGCAACTCGTTTATTTGCAGGATATCAACATCGATGAAAATGGCCAACCCGTTATTTTGGCGCTCATTTCAAAAGACTACAGACCAGGACCGGAAGGAAACCCTCGCGAATGGATTATTTGGAAAAGAAAAAATGGCAGCTGGCACGAGACAAAAGTGACGGAGTCTACTCACAATTATGACATGGGTTCACTTTATATAGAAAAAGAAAAGTGGACCATTATCGGACCTACAGAACCGGGTCCACAACATTGGGGGACTGGCGGAGAAATGGTATTGTGGGAAAGTAGGGATTCTGGTGAAACCTGGCAGAAGACAAAATCACTTACCACTAAAAGTCAGTTTAATCACAGTTATGCCAGAAGGCCATTGCATGCAAACAAAGATTTTTATGCCTTCTGGGCAGATGGACATGCTGATACACTTTCGCCCTCAAGGCTTTATTTTGTGAATAGAAAGGGCGACGTCAGACAGCTACCCTATCAAATGGCATCAGAAAAAATAAAACCCCAAAAACTCAGTGCCCGATGAAAATTAATAAATCCAAGTGTCTTTTCAGTCATTTTTACACAATAGTCTTTTGTTTCTGCATGGGTATAAGTCCCGCACTTGCCATGCAATCAGATTCAGACCACCCCCATATTCTGGTGAATCAGCAAGACAGAAAAGTAATCCTTGAAAAAATTCGCAATCAGGATTGGGCTGCTAAAATATTTATCGGGATGAAAAGCCGTCTCAATACATATGTTTCGAGACACAAAAAAGACCCTGAATGGATTCTGAGCAGATACCTGATGAACAGGATTCCTGGCAAGCGGTACACTGACTTCATTTCTGATGCTGATGGAACACAACTCATTTCCTATGCTGGTGATGCACCCTTCCCTACTGTGAGAGTTGCACCACACAAGCGTCAGCCCATCAGCAAAGATGGATATACCTACAGGCAGCCCACCATTGAAGAGCTTGTTCCAAATGATACTTCCATGCGAATGATGCTGCAGGTAAATTCCCCTGATGGCAGAAAGGAATGGGCTGACCCCCAAACATTTGTTGACAATATCAATGAGAAAATAAACGCATTGGCACTCGATGCCGCAATTATTTACTGGTTAAGTGGTGATACCAGCTATGCAAGGTTTTCCGCAGATATCCTTTCGCAGTGGGCCAGAGGAGCGTACCATCAAAATCCGATACAAGGTCCTTGCAGAACAGGTTTCCTGTCTATTCAGACACTAGGAGACGGCAGCTATGAAGCAATGCCACTCATATACGATTTCCTCTATGATTACCTGAGAAAAAACAATTATGAGACTAAATGGTATGAGACTGTCTTTGATAAAATTGCACACACCATGACATTCAGAGGATTCTGGAATAACAATTGGTTTGCAGCACAAACACCTGCACTTGTTTTTTCAGCCATGGCGCTGGAAGACAAGACAAAAAAGGATTATTACCTGAGTTTCGTTACAACAAGGGATACGATCAATGGCGGATGCGGTCACCTCAGTATGCCGTCTGTGGTAAAAGAATGGTTAACACCAGACGGACATTGGAAAGAACCTGGAGGTTACCACAATTTTCCTGTAAGTAGTTTACTGACCGCTTCACTTGCGTTGGAGAAAAATGGAATTCAAGTATTCAAAAACTATCCTGCGCTTCTTGATGCTTCTTATGTGATGATGAAATATTCGTTCCCAAACTTGCAGGCTCCTACTTTTGGTGATACAGGGCCAGCCACACAAAGTCCGCTCTGCCTTGAAATCGGTTTGCTGATGGCCAGCAATTATCAGCATCCTGTATTGCCTCAGCTAACTGTTGCAATGGAAAAACTGAAAGCTGAGAAAGGGTATAAACGAGAAGAGGCAGACTACCTGGGTTTGTTATGCTATTTACCCCAACTACCTGAAAATAAAAACAACCCGGGATATGCTTGGCCTAGGAGTGGTCAGCTTGATTTTGCAAAAGCATATTTTCAACGCAATGGCTCAGAAGCAAAATCAGCCCTGATGTATGTTGTTCAGGGTGCAACCTACAACCATAATCATGCCAATGGTATGTCTGTTGAGCTTTATGGATCCGGAACAGTAATGGCTCCTGATCCTGGAAATGGCCTCACCTACGAAGATCCGATGCATGTAAATTATTATGCACAATGGGGCGCGCACAATACTGTTATCGCTGGAGGTATTTCTGGTCCTGCTACAGTATTTAAAGGCGGAGGCGGTTCAAAGAAAATCGGTGAAATAAAATTGAATGCCATGGAACCTACAGCTGAAATGCCTGCAGTATCTCCATATTTCTCTTTTACAACCACCCGATACAAAGATTTAGCTTCCAATGCGAATCAGGAAAGGACGCTGGCAATCATCAGAACATCAGCCAATACTGGATATTATCTCGACCTTTACCGGTCTGATCACCCGTTGCATAATAGCTATGTATATCACAACATTGGTCAGGATTTACAACTGTTGGATTCCGCAAATAAAATAATCACATTAACTGCAGATTCCCTTCCTTTAGCAAAGAAGCCATTTGATCCACCCGGACTCAGGTTTATCAAAAATGTACTGTCTACGGGTGAATACAACAAAAACCTGACAGCATTATTTGGCATCAAGGATAATTCAAAAGATACAGTATCCAGATACATGCGTGCAATTTACACAGGAGAGGAAAAGAGGATTTTTTATAAGGGGATGGCTCCACCATCTAAAACCGTTACTCCTCAATTCAGAAATTTACCAACCCCAACTTTGGTGAGTCACCAACTGGGTGAAGCAAAAAGCAGACCATTTATCGCAATTTATGAACCGTTTACTGGGAAAAACAACCACAGTGTATTGCAGGTTGAGCGAATCAAAAAGAATGCATCAACTACTTTTACCGCATTACATATCCAAAATAAAAACAACCTGGAACAATTGATATTTCAGTCAACAGAACCAGCAACCTCAAATCAACATGATAACTGGTTATTCAAGGGTACTTTTGGAATAGCCCATTTAACAAATGGAAAGTTATCAGAACTTTACCTAGGGCAAGGAGCGGAAATTCGCTACGAAGGTTATTCAATAATAAGCAGTACGCCTGATGGATCAGCAAGTATGAGAATTGCTGATGGAAATTTGAAAATATTTTGCAACCAAAAAACGCTGATTAAAGTGAATGAAAGACGATTCAATGTCCCTCCAGGAGTTGAATATGAAATTCCAGTAGAAGATAAAAAGTAAACTATTGCCATTC
>JBDLUZ010000058.1:0-11651 GCA_039805045.1 Bacteroidota bacterium
TTTCAAAGTTGAATATCTTGTTGTACCGTTCCCTGTTCTCGGCAGAGTCTTGCCGGTATGATTTTGCAATAACTACTACCTCCTTGAGTGTCTGGTATCGGTCCTGAACGGTAACCTGTAATGCGATATCGAAACCTGCTGGGTATCGGATCGTACTTACGGGGAAGAAGCTTGTTGATTTTCCTTTGTAGGTGAAGGAGATGGAATCCTGTTTATCGATAGACATGCCATACCTGCCAATAGAATCCGTGTATGTGATAAGTCCTTTTTTGCTGGTGACTTTCACAAAAGGTATTGAAACCATTCTTGTGGAATCGTACACTTTGCCTGTAAGCCATACCTGCGAGGATGCCGTTTGTACAGAGAGGAGGATCAGGATGATATAGTGTACGCTTTTTTTCAATGCAAGACAAATGTTTTGGGATGAATGGTTGGCTGTTGGATTATTCTACCCATTTGGCTATGACCGGGGGGTAGTGTTCATGTTCCAGGATATGGATGCGGTTGGCCAGGGTTTGAGCGGTTTCACCCGGGTTGACATCAATGGAGGCTTGGAAAATTGTTTTGCCATGGTCATATTGTTCATCCACCAAATGGATGGTGATCCCGCTTTGTTTGTCTCCTGCATCCAATACAGCTTGGTGTACATGTTCGCCATACATCCCTTTGCCGCCATGTTTCGGCAGCAGTGCCGGGTGGATGTTGAGGATGCGGTCGGGGAAGCTGGTAATTAGGTTTGCTGGTATTTTCCAGAGGAAGCCAGCAAGGATAATATGTGTAATACCTTCATTTATAAGTAGTTGTACATACTCATTGGTGTCGGTAAAGGCTTTTTTACCGATCAGCTGGGATTTGATGCCGTGGTTTTGGGCAATGTCCAGCACTCCCGCTCCCGGTTTGTTGCATACAATCAACTTTACCTGAATAAACTTGTGATTGTCAAAGTATTGAATGATTTTGAGCGCATTGCTTCCTTTTCCTGATGCGAAAATGGCCAGGCGCACTGGCTGTTGTTTAAGGATACCCAATCTACGCAGGATTTTCTTTTCGTAATTCCAGAAAAAGGGGAATTGTCCGAAAACAAACGCTACAATCAGGATAATCACCTGATAGCCAAAGATCAGTATGCTCATCCTGAGTATGATTTTCCAGGCCCAAAAAGTCTGTTCATTGAAACCAACCCATGATGTTATGCTGCGGGAAATGTATGCAGTAGTGGTTCCCGTAACGGCAAATGTGCAGAGTATGAAGAAAAGCTGGGAAGAAGAGACCTTCCACTTTTGCTGCAGTTTGTTAAACATGATGCAAAGAGAAGGAAAAATATGCTTTCTTTCACCAATGCTACTTCATAATATAAATATAATGTGCAACACTTATGCTTTCATCCTTAAACATATCACCACAGAATCTATGTTATTGATAAGTGGTAAAGGGTGCCATCAAAAAAATTCAAGCCATGTTGATATATTGTTGAAATCCTGACTTAAATTTGCGCACGATTAACTGGACCAATGTCCATTTCAACCACAATCCACTGAGGGTATGAATCAGAAAAGAACTGTTTTTCAAAAGTACATTTCAGCACTTGTTTTATTGGTAACACTGTGTAATAACAAATGTGCTTCCTGTCACGCGATAGACAAGAAACTGGTAGGTCCGGCTCTGAAGGGAGTTGAAGACCGCTGGGACGACAAGGCCATGTTGTATGATTGGGTACGCAACAGTGCAGCTGTGATCAAGAAGGGATATCCCAGGGCAGTAGCGGTGTATAATGAATACAATAAGGTACAGATGACGGCATTTCCTGAGTTGAAGGATGCTGATATCGATGCCATTTTGGGTTACATTAACACAGGAGGTGCCAAGAAGGAAGAAGGTGCAACAGCAACTGCAGCAAGTGGTGACAAGGCCGGGGATGACGATGCAAGTTTATTGTATGGTATCCTCACTTTGATTTTGGCTGTTATCGCATTGATTCTGTTGCAGGTTAACAGCAATCTCCGCAAGATGTCTGATGAAACAGAAGGCACATCATCAGCTGAGCCCATACCTTTTTACCGCAACAAGGCGTATATAGCCATTTTTGCCATCCTCCTTTTCTTGGGTGGTGGTTACCTAACTTTCCAGGGTGCACAAGGTTTGGGACGTTCAAAGAATTACCAGCCTGAGCAGCCTATCTATTATTCCCATACTGTACATGCTGGTATCAACCAAATCAGTTGTTTGTATTGCCATGGCGGTGCACAGGAGAGCAAGCATGCCAACATTCCATCCGTGAATGTGTGTATGAATTGCCACATGGGTATCAACGAATATGCGAAAGGTCCAAAGATTTACCGCGAAGATGGATCTGAGGTTGATGGAACAGCCGAGATACAGAAACTGTACAAATTTGCCGGATGGAATCCTGATACCAAGCAGTATTCAGGTGAAGGCAAGCCAATTGAGTGGATCAGGATTCATAACCTGCCTGACCACGTTTATTTCAACCATGCCCAGCACGTAAATGCCGGTAAGCAGCAGTGTCAGACCTGTCATGGTGAAATACAAAAGATGGATGAGGTTTACCAGTTCTCAGACCTCAGCATGGGCTGGTGCGTGAATTGCCACAGGGAGACCAAGGTGCAGTTTACAGACAATAAATTCTACAGCATTTATGAGAAGTTCCATGAAGACATGAAGAACAATAAGCTTGACAGCGTGACTGTTGAGAAGATTGGAGGAACAGAATGTCAAAAATGCCATTATTAATATTACCACACAGAAACATCTCTCATTAAGCACAACAACTGTTATGAAGCAAAAAAAATACTGGCAGAGTTTTGGTGAATTGAAGAGCAGTGAAAATTACCAGGAAAGGGTTCAGGATGAGTTTGGCGAGGACCTCTCAACAGATAATCAGGACCTCATGGGTGCAACTGCTCCCCGCAGGGACTTCCTCAAATACCTGGGATTCAGCACTGCTGCTGCTGCGGCAGCTGCCAGCTGTGAGATGCCTGTAAAAAAGAGCATTCCATACCTCAACAAGCCTGATTCTATCATACCAGGTGTGGCCAATTATTATGCCACAACCTATGTAATGGATGGTGATGCAGTTCCGGTTGTAGCCAAAGTGAGAGATGGCAGGCCTATCAAATTGGAAGGCAACGATCTTTCTTCCATCACCAAAGGGGGTACATCAGCCAGGGTTCAGGCTGCTGTTCTCGGCCTTTACGACACCGCCCGCCTGCGTTATCCGCTGGCAGGAGGTAAGGAAGTAAGTACTTTCGATGCTTTTGATAAACTTGTTGCCGAAGGAATGGCCAAGGCTACAGGCTCAGTGGTATTGCTTACAAGCAGTATCAGTTCTGTAACCACCAAGCAGGTTATTGCGCAGTTCCTTTCAAAGTTTCCGGGTTCAAAACATGTTCAGTATGATGCACTTTCAGTGAGTGGTTTGCTGAATGCGAATGCTGCAACTTTCGGAAACCGTGCAGTTCCTTCCTATGATTTCAGCAAAGCAAAAACGATAGTGAGTCTGGGTGCTGATTTTCTCGGTACCTGGCTGAGTCCGGTTGAATATGCCAGACAATATGCAGCAGGACGTAAAATAGATCAGAAGAATCCGGACATGAGCAAGCATATTCAATTCGAGAGTATGCTGAGTATGACTGGAGCCAATGCAGATGACCGCTATGTTCATCTGCCATCTGAGTCAGGTGCGGTTGCTCTTGCGCTTTATGCAGCCCTTGGAGGTGCAGTTTCTGCTCCGGCTTTGGGTGATGAGCGTTTAAAAAAAGGTATCAGTCAGGCTGCAGCAGCATTGAAGGCTTCAGGCTCAGCTTCTCTGGTAGTTAGCGGCAGCAATGACACACAGGTTCAAATCATTGTCAATGCCATCAACAACCTGTTGGGTGCTTATGGCAATACGATAGACTGGAGTGCCACACTGAATACCCGTCAGGGTGATGATGCGGCGATGGTGCAGCTTGTTCAGGAAATGAATGAGGGTAAAGTAGGTGCCTTGTTGATACAGGGTGTCAATCCTGCTTATGACTATTGCGAGAGTAAGAAATTTGAATCAGGTCTTGCTAAAGTGGGTGTATCAGTTTCCTTCAATGACAGGGAAGATGAGACATCTGTTTTGTGTAAGTTCCAGATTCCTGACCATCATTTCCTGGAGAGCTGGGGTGATGCAGAAATCAAAACAGGATACCTGAGTTTTATACAACCTACTATTGCTCCACTTTTCAAGACAAGAGCTTTCCAGACTTCCCTGTTGAAGTGGAGTGGAGACCAGCAGGCTTATGGTGCATATTTCAAGGCCTACTGGATGAACAGGTTTGGTTCACAGTCGGCCTGGGACAAGGCACTTCAGGATGGTGTTGTTGAGACGGCAGCTTCTGCCAGTGCTGGTTCTTTCAACGGTACAAGTGTATCAGCTGCTGCAACGACTCTCGCAGGTGTTAAATCACCCGCTGGCAAGCAGCTTGTTCTATACCCTAAGGTAGCCATTGGTTCAGGTAAGGAAGCCAACAACCCCTGGTTGCAGGAGATGCCTGATCCGATTACTAAAGCTACATGGGACAATTACGCTATCATTTCTTTTGCAACAGCCAAAGAATTGGGTATTGTAGTTGATGATAATTACGAAGTAGAGGTAACCAAGCCTGTGATTAAGGTAAAAGTCGGACAAACTGAAATGAGTTTGCCTGTACTTGTGATTCCGGGTATGCACAAAGATGTGATAGCAGTAGCACTTGGTTATGGCAGGTCTGAGAAGTCAGGACGTGCATCAGCCAATGTAGGGCAGAATGTTTTCCCGCTTGTTACATACAATGGATCAACTTTCAGTTATGCAGTGGCTTCAGTAGCAGTTGAGAAAACAGCTACCACATTCAAATTGGCTTATACACAAACGCATAACCAGTATGAGGGTCGCGACGAAGTGGTTCGTGAATACGCGTTGTCAACTTTCCAAAAGAACCCCACTATTCTTGCAGATGAGCGCCACAAGCTTGTGGAAGATTATGCTCCCGTTACTGGCGACTATGCAGCAGAGGGAACTTTGTATCCTAGCCATCCTTATCCTGGAGCCAAGTGGGGTATGAGTATAGATCTGAATTCCTGTATTGGATGTGGAGCTTGTACTGTTGCTTGTACTTCAGAGAATAATGTTGCCGTAGTAGGTAAATCAGAAGTACTCCGTGCACATGAAATGCATTGGTTAAGAATTGACCGTTATTTTGCTACATACCGCGATGATTCCGGTAATGATAACCTGGACGACCTCAACGTGGTATTCATGCCAATGCTTTGTCAGCATTGTGACAATGCACCATGTGAGAATGTTTGTCCGGTCAACGCAACCAACCACAGCAGTGAAGGTTTGAACCAGATGACTTACAACAGGTGTATCGGTACACGTTACTGTGCAAATAACTGTCCGTATAAAGTAAGGAGATTCAACTGGTCTGATTACATGGGAGCAGACAGCTTTGCTGATAATCAGAAAGCCATTTTGGATGATTCAGTGATGATGATGAATGAGGACCTCACCAGGATGGTATTGAATCCGGATGTAACTGTAAGGTCACGTGGTGTGATTGAGAAGTGTTCTTTCTGCGTACAGCGTTTGCAGGAAGGCAAGTTGAAAGCCAAGAAGGAAAACAGACCGCTCGAAACAGGAGCAGATGGCAAATGGGATATCAAGACTGCGTGTCAGCAGGCTTGTCCGACCAGCGCCATTGTTTTTGGTAATGTAAATGACAAGAACAGTCCGGTTACAAAAATCCGCACTGAAGAACAAACCAACAGGGTCTTCTACTCACTGGAACAGATACACGTATTGCCTGGGGTTAACTACCTGGCTAAAATCAGGAATACAGACAGGCATGTAGGCGTAGCGGAGGAAGAGCACCATGCAGCGGCACCAGCCGGTGAACATGCAGGTGAGCAAAAAACTGAAGCTGCACATTGATAGTATAGATTGAAGGGAAATCGCATAAACGACCAACACATGAGTGTAACAAAGTACGAATCACAATTAAGAGAACCATTGGTGAATGGTGACAAGACCTACGGTCAGGTTACCCAAGACATCGTGCACACCATCGAAGCCAAGCCTACCCGTTTGTGGTATATTGGTTTTTATGTATCGGTTGCCTTGCTCCTTTTCGGAGTTTATTCTGTTTACCGTGAGGTGGTTTACGGTATCGGACAGTGGAATGTAAACCGGACGATAGGCTGGGGTTGGGACATCACCAACTTCGTATGGTGGGTAGGTATCGGTCATGCCGGTACTTTGATTTCTGCGATCCTCCTCCTGTTCCGTCAGGGTTGGAGAACAGGTGTAAACCGCGCAGCTGAGGCCATGACCATTTTTGCGGTAATGTGTGCGGGTCAGTTTCCAATCTTCCACATGGGAAGGGTTTGGATGGCTTTCTTCACTTTGCCTTATCCAAATACACGCGGACCATTATGGCCTAACTTCAACTCACCGTTGTTGTGGGACGTATTTGCGATTTCAACCTACTTCACTGTTTCATTGCTTTTCTGGTATTCCGGACTTTTGCCTGATTTGGCAACAGTAAGAGACAGGGCAAAGACTAAATTGCGTAAACATCTCTATGGTATAGCTTCTTTCGGATGGTCTGGAAGTACAAAACACTGGCAGCGTCATGAGAGTCTTTCTCTGGTTCTCGCAGGTTTGTCAACACCGCTTGTATTGTCGGTTCATACAATTGTATCTTTCGACTTCGCAACTTCAGTTGTTCCAGGTTGGCATACAACAATCTTCCCGCCATATTTCGTAGCAGGAGCGATATTCTCCGGTTTCGCGATGGTACAGACGCTGATGTTGATCTTGAGAAAGGTCATGAATCTGCAGGATTACATCACACTCGGTCACATTGAGGCGATGAACAAGGTAATCGTTCTTACAGGTTCAATCGTAGGTTGCGCTTATCTTACTGAGCTTTTCATGGCCTGGTATTCTCAGGTTCCTTTTGAGCAGGATATCTTCTTCAAGTACAGGATTGCTGGTCCGTATGGCTGGAGCTACTGGCTCATGATGACCTGTAACGTAATTTCTCCCCAGTTGTTCTGGTCAAGGAAACTCAGGAGAAATGTACTCTTTACCTTTATCATGAGTATTGTGGTGAATATAGGTATGTGGTTTGAGCGTTTCGTAATCATCGTATCTTCATTGTACCGCGACTATCTTCCTTCTTCCTGGTCTATTTACTACAGACCCACCATTTGGGAAGTTGGTTTCTATCTCGGAACATTTGGACTCTTTTTCACCTGTTTCTTCCTTTTCTCTAAATACTTCCCGGTTATTGCCATTGCAGAGATCAAGTATGTATTGAAAACGACTGGTGAAAGTTATAAGAATGACATGTCAACTCTTGAAAACAAAAATGTTGATGAGTTTGCACATGAAATGCATGAGCATCATGAAGAGGGTTCAGTAAAAGTGGTACATCATTAATCAATCAACCTGTAAATAAGATAAAATGGCTTTGAAAAAATTTGTTGTTGGCTGTTTTGAGGATGAGAAGGTTTTATTTCCGGCTGTAGCCAAAGTCAGGAAGGCTGGATATAAATTCCACGACATCTATACGCCATTTCCTGTTCACGGACTGGATAAGGCAATGGGATTGAGGGATACGAGTATCCATACTGCGGGATTCCTTTTTGGTATGATCGGTACAACAACAGCTGTAACATTCATGACTTGGGTGTTTACAAAAGATTGGCCTGTGAATATTGGTGGTAAACCCAATTTTGCATTGCCGGCCTGGATTCCCATTACTTTCGAGCTGACTGTTCTATGCGCAGCTGTAGGTATGGTACTTACATTCTGTTATATATGCCAGCTTGCACCATTTGTAAAAAAACATACTTTTCATCCCCGTGCTACAGACGATCTTTTTGTGATGGTTATTGAATGTGGTGAAAAAACTGATGAGCAGGAACTTACAACACTGCTTAATACTGTTGGTGCCCAGGAAGTCAACACACAGGTTGCTGAAGAGGGCTGGTGGATTGGCAGGTACGATCAGGATCAGGAGTTGTACAAGGAACCCAATATTGCATAATCAAAGTGAGCGGGAAGAGCAGAGATCATAAAACACAACAACAGATGAAAAGAGCAACAATTATTTTCTGTGGACTCACTGCAATGCTGATGGCAGCTGCAGGTTGCAGCGATGTGAAAAGAACCCCGGGCAAAGTATATATGCCTGATATGGCCAATAGCCGTGCCTATGAGACCTATTCAGTAAATCCCGTATTTGCAGATGGCAGAACAAGTCAAGGCCCTGTTGCAGGAACGATAAAACGCGGAGAAGAGTATCCTGTTCACATGGAAATGGATAAGTTGGGAGATACTGCCAATTACTTTGCTTCACGTTCCCTTCCAAATCCAATTGATTCACTGACTGCAGTTGAGTTAAAAGAAAGTGAGCGCCTTTACTTGATCAACTGTGGCATATGTCATGGTGCTAAACTTGACGGTAATGGTCCGCTTTGGAAAGATGGCGACGGACCCTACCCTTCCAAGCCAGCATCACTTGTTGGAGACGCAAAATATGAATCTATGCCTGATGGTCAGATGTTCTATTCCATTACATTCGGAAAAAATCTCATGGGTAGTTATGCTTCCCAGCTAAGTGCGAAACAGCGCTGGCAGGTGATTAAATACATCAAGACAAAACAGGGAAAATAATTACAACCAACGTTTTAAATAATCAGGGATGATCAAGCAACAATTCGAGATTTCGGCAGGGTATAAAAAGTGGACGAACATCCTACTCGGTGTGGGTGGACTGGCCCTAGTGCTCGGAATCATTTTCCTCGGAATGAGCAAAGAACCGGTTGAACAAACACGTTTCTGGGCAGTATTGCTTCAGAACAGTGTATTCTTCTTACTGGTTGTAAATGCCAGTATGTTTTTCATTTGTGTTACTACAATGGCACATGGTGGCTGGCAGATGGCTTTCAGAAGGGTACCAGAGGCCATTTCAAGTGTTGTACCCATTTTTGGATTGCTTACACTGATCGTTTTCATAGCCCTTATTTTTGGTCACAGACATGACATTTACCATTGGCTCGACAAAGAGCATGTTGAACACGATCCAATTCTTAAGGGTAAAAGTGGTTTTCTTAACCCCGTCTTTTTCATGATCTGGTCAGTAGTGGCTATTGGTTTGTGGGCGTTTCTCGGTTCTAAGATGAGGAAACTTTCATCTGAAGCTGATGAGCAGATGGATCAGGAAACAGGTCGTAAATATATTATCAAGAATACAGCTTGGGCAGCTGCTTTCTTAGTTGCTTTCGGCTTAACCGTAGGATCTACCATTCCTTGGTTATGGTTGATGAGTATTGATGCACACTGGTATTCTACCATGTACAGCTGGTATACTTTCGCCAGTTCATTTGTAGCCGGTATGTCTTTGGTTGCATTGTTTGTTGTATACCTGAAAAACCAGGATTACCTGGAGTATGTTACAGAAGAGCACCTGCATGACATAGGTAAGTTCATGTTTGCTTTCTCAGTATTTTGGACATACCTGTGGTATTCACAGTTTATGTTGATCTGGTATGCCAATATTCCTGAGGAAACAGTTTACTTTAAGCCTAGGATGCAAGGACCATACAGGGTTATATTCTTCCTGAACCTCATTCTTAATTTTGCTGTTCCTTTCTTATTGTTGATGCGCAGAGGATCAAAAAGGAATTACACAACAATATCTGTTTTGGCAGTAGCGATTATTATGGGGCACTGGACTGATTTTTATCAGATGGTTATGCCAGGCACATTGCATGAACATTATAGCCTTGGATGGTTTGAATTTGGTATATTGGCATTTTACGCGGGAATGATTATGTTTTTTGTAGGAAAAGGGTTGGCTAAAAAACCATTGGTGGCAGAGCATCATCCATACTTGAAAGAAAGTACAATACACCATACATAAGAATTCTGTGCAGAAGAAAACTGAATTACTAACAAAATATAAGTAAAGATCATGTCGGGTTATTTCATTTTAGCAATATTAGCGCTGGCGTTTGTGGTCACATTTCAGATCGCAAAAGCAAGTGAATATGTATCCGTGTTGAAAGGAGAGGAAAAATCATTCAGACAGAATAACAAGATTAACGCCTTCCTTTTTATCATTTTTCTTGTTCTGGGTCTTGCTGGAGCATGGTGGTGCAATGAGTTGTTTTATAATAAAACACTCCTGGCACAGCCTGCCGCTTCAGACCATGGAGAGAAGATTGATTTCATGCTGTTCATCACCATTGCAGTTACAGGGGTAGTTTTTCTACTAACCCAGATTTTACTTTTCTGGTTTGCTTACAAATACCAGTTTAGTGAAAAAAGGACTGTTTATTATTTTCCGCATAACAACAAACTTGAATTGCTGTGGACTGTTGTTCCGGCAATATTCCTTACCATCTTGGTTGGTTTTGGTTTGTTTTATTGGTTTAAAATAACTGGTGACGCGCCAAAAGATTCGCAAATAGTTGAGATAACAGGTAAGCAGTTCAACTGGATGATGCGCTATCCCGGAAAGGACAATGTATTGGGTAGAAAAAACTACAGGTTAACAGATGCATCAAACGGCAACGCATTGGGTGTTGACTGGGAAGATGGAGCAAGCCATGATGATATCGAAGCAACTGAAATGCACCTTGTGGTTGGTAAGCCCGTGCAGCTCGTTATTAATGCACAGGATGTTATCCATGACGTAGGTTTGGTTCATTTCAGACTCAAAATGGATGCTGTACCAGGTATTCCAACAACACTTTGGTTTACACCTTTGTATACTACGGCACAGATGAAAGAGATTACAGGAAATAAGGATTTCGTGTATGAAATTTCATGTGATCAGATGTGCGGCAGTGGTCACTATTCCATGAGAGGTGTGATTGTTGTAGAAACCCAAGCCGAATATGACGCCTGGATGGCTTCATTGAAACCGCAATATCAGACTGTTCAACAGGCAAGTGCCCCTGCACCAGCTCCTGCTGACACTTCTGCTGCTGCAACTACGAAACCCTTAGCCCAACTGAAATAACGAAAACAGTAAAAAAGATTAACAATGAGCAGCGAAACAATTACACACGGACACGCAGCGGAAGCTTCAGTTCATTCGCATGATTCTCATGAGGCGCATGGCCATGATCATCATCATGAAGAAACGTTTCTGACTAAGTATGTTTTCACTACAGATCATAAGATGATCGGAAAACAATTTCTTATTACAGGTATTATCTGGGCTATAATCGGAGGTTTGTTCTCTGTTCTCTTCCGTCTTCAACTCGGTTATCCTGAAATGACATTCCCTTTCCTGGCCGTCCAGGAAGGGGACCCACAGCGTAAGTTCACATTCATGGCTCGCGCTGCACAGCTACCTGGAACATCTGTCAACTCAGTTCCAGTCATGTATTTTGGCCGTGAATTGAAGTTTGCCGGTAACAGAACATTCCCAGAATGGACAGTTACGATCATTAACGACGAAGACTTTGTAATCCGTAAGGCTTTTGAGCGTTGGTTGAATGGTATTAACTCACACGTTGGAAATCTTCGTGACCCAGAGTTTATCAATGCTGAAGGTGGTGGTCGTGGTTATCAAACTGATGGTTATGTAACACAGTTTGCCAAG
>JBDLUZ010000059.1:0-10058 GCA_039805045.1 Bacteroidota bacterium
CAGGAAGATGAATCCGTTATTGTTTCCAAAATAAAGGAGTTTGTTCCTGAATTTCTAAGCAATAACAGCATTTTTGAGCAGCTTGATAATAAATCCAAGCTATTTAAAATCAAATGATGGAAGAAAAACAATACTTCATTCACAGCTCAGCGTTGGTTGACGAAGGGTGTATTATCGGTAAAGGAACCAAAGTTTGGCATTTCTCTCATATCATGCCGGGTTGTAAAATTGGAGAACGTTGTAATATCGGACAAAACGTAGTGGTTTCGCCGGATGTTGTGCTGGGCGATAATGTCAAAGTTCAAAACAACGTTTCCATCTATACCGGTGTGACCTGTGATGACGATGTTTTCTTAGGTCCATCCATGGTGTTCACCAACGTTATCAATCCCCGAAGTGCCATAAACAGGAGAGACCAATATGCCAGAACACATGTAGGTAAGGGGGCCAGCATCGGTGCAAATGCTACCATTGTTTGCGGTCATGACATCGGGGAATATGCCTTTATAGGTGCCGGTGCGGTGGTAACTAAAAATGTGCCTGCTTTTGCACTGGTGGTTGGTAATCCTGCGAGACAACTTGGATGGGTTGGCGAATACGGACACAGGTTACATTTTGATGCAAATGGAATCGCTACTTGTGAAGAAAGTGGACAGCAATATTTATTAGAAAATAATCAGGTAAAAAGAACTTCATAACCCGTCAATAAAAAACACGTGGATAAAAAAATAAAATTTGCAGTTATTGGGTGTGGCCACATTGGCAAACGCCATGCAGAAATGATCAGCCGTAACGAGGAATGCGAACTGGTTGCATTGGTTGATGTAAAGGATAAAACCACCTTGGGAATTGAAAAGCACAATGTTCCTTTTTTTCCTTCTGTAGAAGAGCTATTGAAAGCAGATCTGGATTTTGATGTTGTAAACATTGCTTCACCAAACGGATTCCATGCTGAACAGGCAATGGCTTGCCTGGACGGAAGAAAACATGTTGTGATTGAAAAACCCATAGCCTTATCCAAGCAGGATGCAGAAAAAGTTATTTTTAAAGCACTGCATGTTCACCGGCATGTTTTTGCAGTCATGCAAAACAGGTATTCACCTCCATCACAATGGATCAAGGAACTTGTTGAGTCTGGTAAGCTGGGTAAAATTTTTATGGTTCAGCTCAACTGTTACTGGAACAGAGATGACAGGTATTACAAGTCAGACAGCTGGCATGGCAACAAACAACTTGATGGTGGAACGCTGTATACGCAGTTTTCACATTTTATAGATATCCTTTACTGGCTTTTTGGTGATATCGAAAATATTCAATCCAGGCTTCGTGACTTTAACCATGAAAAGCTGACGGACTTCGAAGATTCAGGTTTTGTAAGTTTTGATTTCGTAAATGGAGGAATGGGGTGCATCAATTATTCCACTTCGGTCTGGAATCAGAATATGGAAAGCAGCATGACTATTGTAGCAGAGAAGGGTAGTGTGAAAATCGGAGGACAATACATGAACGAAGTGGAATATTGTCATATCAAAGATTATACCATGCCTGAACTGGCACCAACCAATCCAGGTAATGATTATGGCGCATATAAAGGTTCAGCACAAAACCACAACTATGTCATTGCCAATGTTGTAGATGTGCTGAAAGGCAGGGATTCAATAACCACCAATGCTTTGGAAGGGTTGAAAGTAGTGGATATTATTGAAAGAATTTATAACGTGCAGGGTTGAAAAAGCAACTCCTCTCAAGCAGCCTTATATTGGTGATGGGAACAGGGGTGGCACAAGTTTTGCCAATCCTGGCACTGCCATTGCTAGCGCAATATTATGAGCCAGAGTCTTTCAATTTTTTAGCACTCTTTATTTCGGCAAGTGCTATTCTTTCCATTTTATCAACTGGTAGATATGAACTCGCAATTCTGAAACCTAAATATGATAAAACAGCTTTTTCATTATTTTCACTGTCCGTATGCATTTCTCTGCTTTTTGCACTGCTTGTCTGGATAATTATTCTGATTTTGTATTTCAGTGATCTAAGTGTCATTTATCAGAACAGGTTTACACCCATTTCACTCCTACTTCTGCCATTGGGGATCATGAATTATGGCCTTATTCAGGTTATTTCTTACTGGTTCAGCAGAAAAGATAAATTTAAACTTACAAGTTACCTGAAAGTTGCCCAAAGTGTAGTTGTAGTTAGCCTGAGTCTTATTCTCGGTATTTTGGGATTTAAGTTAAACGGATTGGTTATCGCTTTTGCTTCAGGCGGACTTTTCGTTGTTATTTGTGTCTTGTTTATTCTCTATAAAAGAAGAGGGTTGATAGACAGAAAATTAATCAAAAAAGTAGCACTGAGGAATATCAATTTCCCAAAATACCTGATGTTCTCAGCCCTGCTTGATACTTTTGCAACGCAGGCTCCTGTAATTTTTCTTTCAGCTCATTTTAGTCCTTTTCAAGTGGGATCATACTCCTTTGCAAGCAGAATCGTTACTGCACCGGTATCATTGCTGGGAGGTTCAATTGCCCAGGCATTCCTCCAGACATTTTCAAGATTACTGCATGAAGGAAAACAAGTCTATGTTTTTTTTATAAAGACCGTTTTAATTTTGGCAGCTTTAGCTTTGTGTATACTTGGACTTGTATTCATGCTTGCGCCTACTTTATTTGACCTGTTCTTCGATCCACAATGGGAATTGGCTGGAAAGCTTGCTTCATTTCTTGCACTTGCGCTGATTCCAAGATTTATTGTAGCTCCTGTAAGTGCATCCATGATTGCACTTGAAAGTATGAAGATGCTTACCTTTTGGCAAATACTTTATACGGTAACTACTGCTACCTTCTTTTATGTTTTCAGTCAGATGCCCCTTCTTGAAGTTGTTTCTTTTTATTATATCCATGAGTTTATTCTCTATGCACTCTATTTTATATTTATCAGAAACGCAATAAGAAAACACCATTTCAAACAACCGAACCTTTAATTTATGTGTGGCATAGCCGGCATTATTTCAACTTTAAAACCAGTTTCTCAATCAGCTGTTCAACAGATGACAGATTCTATCATTCACAGAGGCCCCGATGGAGGTGGTATTTGGATTGATGATAATAATGCTGTTGGCCTGGGCCACCGCCGCTTATCCATTATTGATCTTTCTAATGCAGGGCATCAACCTATGCATTACCTAGACAGGTACACAATCACTTTTAATGGTGAAATATATAACTACCTTGAAATCAAGCAACAACTTGTAGCTGCAGGATATCTGTTCAAGTCACTTTCTGATACAGAAGTTATTTTGGCTGCCTATGATTTTTATGGTGAGGGTTGTCTGAGCCGCTTTGATGGCATGTTTGCTTTTGCCATCTGGGATAAAAAAGAACAACTCCTTTTCATGGCGAGAGACAGATTTGGAGAAAAGCCGCTTTTCCATGCAATGCATGATGGTCAGTTTATTTTTGCCTCTGAAATAAAAGCACTCTGGGTTGCTGGTCTACCTAAAAAGATCAATGAAAGGATGCTGTTTAATTTTTATTATTTCAAAAGTCTTTTCAATCCAGACGACCTTTCTGAAACATTTTATGCAAATATAACCCAACTTAAACCGGCACATTCCATGCTCGTTTCAGCATCTGGGAAAGTAATGCAACTAAAATGTTACTGGCAAATACCAGAAAACTATGAGCCAATCACAATATCAGACGAGGATGCAAAAGATAAGTTTGCCAGCCTTTTCAAAGAGTCTGTAAAGCGAAGACTCAGGTCTGATGTACCTGTAGGGAGTAGTCTTTCCGGCGGACTGGATAGCTCTGTTGTTGTAGCAAACATCAATCAGATTAAAGAGAAGTCTGTTATTCAAAAAACATTCTCTGCAAGGTTTCCAGGTTTTAAAAAGGATGAATCCGCATATATCGACTTGTTACTGAAAAATGTAATGGCTGAAGGATTTTCCTGCACGCCTAATGATGAATCGGTGGCACATAATATCGATAAAATTATTGCCCATCAGGACGAACCTTTCAATTCTTTGAGTATTGCTGCTCAATATGAAGTCATGCAATTAGCAAGAAAGAATGGCGTGATTGTTTTACTCGATGGACAGGGTGCTGATGAATATCTGTGTGGTTACCCCGGACTGATCGATAGTTACTTGATGGACCTGAAAAAAAATAATCCTGAACAATATAAAAAAGAACTTGCTGACTTTCAGTCCGCCCAGTCAGGAAATACAATCAACTCAATTGACAGAAGGGTCAGAAGGATGCGTGTAAAACAATTCATGGGTTCAAAATTGATAGATCAAATCCTTCTTCTACAGCAAAAAATATCCAGCTCAGGGAATTCACGATTTATCAACTCAGTAGTTAGTCCGGGAGAAAGGGTTTTTTATAACAGAAAATACCTGCATGAAAACCTCCATGGCATGTTGCATTATTCCACCTTCAAAGGAGGATTACAGGAGCTATTGCGTTATGCTGATAGAAACTCCATGGCACATTCGCTTGAAGTGAGGCTGCCATTTCTAAGTCATGAACTTGTTGAATTTGTTTTCTCTTTGCCGGATAGCTTTAAATTTAGACAGGGATTTACCAAGTATATTCTCAGAAAAGGTATGGAAGATATCCTACCTCCTGAAATATGCTGGAGAAAAGATAAAATCGGTTACGAAGTGCCTGCAACTCAGGTTCAAGGCCAACCGCTTAAGGACTATTTAATCAATTCAGTTCTTGCTTGATGGGATTAATGGTAGAAAATATCTCCCCTAATTTGAAGCGCAACTATGCACTGGCATACTTGCTTGTGTTCGTCATCCCATATGCATTAGTACCTTACCTTTTTGCATTTCAGCTCTACCCAGAATTTGTGGGCATTTTAATAAATATTTCCCTGTTATCTTTTGCTGGATATCTTTTAAGCATGTTTCTTACACCTGCTGTAAGTATACCATTTCCCAGGATTATCATCAACTACCAAAACCTTCTGTTCCTGATTTTTATACTCTTTCTCCTGGTAGTGTTTGTGATTTTTATTACAGCACCTCAAATCCCCATCATTGAATCGTTGCGGGGTGCTGATGCAGAAGATCTTGCTGAACACCGGGAAGCATTTCTAAAAGCGAGAACTGGATGGGAGTCGTCGCTGAGTTATATTGTTGCAATCATCACAGGAGCAGTAATGCCTTATCTTATTGCCATGAGCTTTGAGAAGGAATACCGCTACAGATTTGTCTATGCGTTGTTCTTTTTTCTTTATTGTGTTTCTTTCCTGGAAAAAGCATTCTTCCTCAAACTTGTTATTCCTGTTTTTTTCATTCTTTACGGGAAGTCAAACAACAAGAAATTATTTTTAATCAAAGGGGCTGTTGGACTGGTATCATTGCTCATGTTTATGTTTATCCTGGCAGGAATGAGTTCTTCACCTGCACAAGAAAATGACGAAGGTGTTTTTTCATTGCTATTCACCCCAACAAATGTAACGGAGAAACTCCTGTGGCGCGCCGGCGTTGTTCCGATAATTACAGCACTAGATGGGGTACGTGTTTTTATCAATGAGCTGAACGGACAATACCTGATGGGTGCTTCAAGTTCTATCTTGGCGTTGTTTACTGGTGTTGAAAGGATAAATTTTGAACGTCTTCTTTTCCAGAATCAGTTTGGCGGTGCAGAAACAGGTAACGCTAACCAATTCTTTGGTATAGAAGCGTATATTAATTTTGGCTATGCAGGTGTTTTTCTTTTTGCCGCAATCGTTGGATGGATTGTTCGTTATGCTATAAGATCTGGTGATAAAGTACTGGTTGCAATGATGCCCCTTTTCTTTTATTACCTTTATTCTGCTGGTTTGATTGGTACAATTTTCAGCAACGGATTTCTCTTGCTATTTTTAATGACCAGATTTCTATCCCTGAATAAAAACGAATCTGAGGATGTTGCTTAAAACCGTTTTCCTTTATCCTGATTACTTTGACAATACAACAGCAACCAGAAGGGTGCTTGAAACTTCCAAAGATCTTTTTCCCGACTTGGAATTTTTTTACTGGGAGCGTGCCGGTGTTCAGTTAAAAGATGTTGATGCGCTTTATGACGGCATTAGGAAAACACCATTTAAAGTTCAGGCTCCTCCAAGAAGCCTGAAAGTTTTACTGATTACGCTTCAATTTCAATGGTGGCTCCTTCGCAATATCAGAAAATCAAAACCTCAGGTCATCTGCGCATTTTATATCTACACCATTGTGCCTGCACTTGTTTACAAATACTTTTTTAACCGAAAATGTAAGGTAATTTATGACCCGCGTGATTATTTTGCAGTTGTCTTCAGATTGCCGGCGCCAGTCAGGTATCTTTTGAAACTTACCGACAATATTTTTATTAAACTTTCAGATAGGGTTCTCTTCCCAGATCAGCAGTTTTTTACGCATTATGGTTTGTTTCAAATCCGGAGTGACAAATATTTTATCCTGCCGAATTCCACAACAGACAAGTTGAACACAATAAAACAGGATTCTCTCCACGAAAAACTGGGTTTAAGCCGTGAAACTAAAATAGTTCCCATCATTGGCTATTTCTCTGAAGACAGGGGACGGAAAATGTTTTTCGAAGCTATCAGCCAAAAACCTGAGGGAATACATTTTGTTGTTGCAGGTGCATTCAGAGACGTTCAAGACATTGCATTCTTTAAATCTCAATCAAATGTCTCATACCTTGGTAAGGTTCCTTACCTTGAAGCACTCTGGATTATGGAACAGTCTGCTATTGTTCCAATTGTGTGCAGTCCGGATTCACTGAATTATAAATTTGCCATCCCTACTAAATTTTATGACAGCATTATGGTCGGCACGCCAGTTTTGGTATCCGATGGTCAGGTAGATGTTGCTGAAAAAATCAATGCAAATAAACTTGGCTTCTGTATCCCGTACAATGATGCTAAAGCCTTTCTGCATGTGTTGAATTCCCTTCCCAAACACAAGGATGCTGAACATGCAGTCCAAATCCGACAATATTTTCTTGAAAAATATGATTTTGTTATATTTAAATCAGGACTTAGGCGATTTTATGAAAGCCTGCAGGGTGAAATTATCCCAAAAGCAGGTAATAGTATTCTGGCACAATAAGCATATACGGATATCCGTATATGTATGTTAATATACGAAAAAAAAGGGAAACCCCCAAATATAATCTATGCTTAAAAACAAAAAACTACTCATTACTGGCGGTACAGGCAGTTTCGGAAATGCAGTTTTGCAAAGATTTCTGCACACAGATCATTTCAGTGAAATTCGTATCCTGAGCCGCGATGAAAAGAAGCAGGATGACATGCGCAAACTGCTGAACAACAACAAACTTAAATTCCACATCGGTGATGTACGGGATATTTCAAGTGTTGAACCTGCGGTAAAAGGAGTGGATTATATTTTCCATGCGGCGGCACTCAAACAGGTCCCATCTTGCGAATTTTTCCCGCTGGAAGCAGTCAAAACAAATATATTGGGCACAGACAACCTGCTCACTGCAGCAGAAAAATATGAAGTGCGGAAAGTGGTTGTACTGAGTACAGATAAAGCTGCATATCCTATCAATGCCATGGGTATGTCTAAAGCCATGATGGAAAAAGTGATGGTGGCCAAATCCAGAAACCTGGATGATGCAAAAACAATTTTCTGCGGCACCCGCTATGGCAATGTGATGGCATCACGTGGTTCAGTTATTCCGCTTTTTATTGAGCAAATCAAAGCCGGTAAATCCCTGACTATCACAGACGGAGAAATGACGCGTTTCATGATGACGCTGGAAGATGCAGTAGACCTGGTGCTATATGCTTTTGAACATGCACACCAAGGCGATCTGTTTGTGCAGAAATCTCCCGCTGCAACCATCCATACCCTGGCTCAGGCACTGATTGAAATGTATAAAAGCGAGAGTAAAATTCAAGTAATCGGTACCCGTCATGGAGAGAAACTCTATGAAACATTGGTCAACCGGGAAGACATGATCAAAGCGGAAGACCTGGGGGATTATTACCGTATTCCTGCTGATAACCGTGACCTCAATTATGCCCAGTATTTTTCTGAGGGTAAGACTGAAATATCTCAGCATGATGAATACCATTCTCACAACACAGGCAGGTTGGATGTAGAGGGAATGAAGCAGTTGTTACTTAAATTACCTTTGGTGCGTAAAGATATTCTAGGAGAATGAAAAAAGTCGGTATCACCGGTCAGGCCGGTTTTGTAGGGTCTCACCTGTATAATACAATCGGATTATTTCCTGATCAATACAGCCGCGTTCAATTCCAGCGCGAATGGTTTGATGATCCCGAGGCTATGGATGATTTCGTGAAACAATGTGATGTCATTGTTCACCTGGCTGGTGTTAACAGAAATCCTGATCCTGATGCCCTTTTCGCTGCTAATGTGGCCTTGGGAGATGCTCTTGCAGAGGCCCTTACCAGAACAGGTTCTTCAGCTCATGTCATATTTTCATCTTCCACGCAGGAAGAGCGGGATAATCATTACGGGAACTCTAAAAAAGTTGCCAGACAAAAACTTGAAAGCTGGGCTGCTGCATCAGAAGGGGTATTCACCGGCATGCTCATCCCCAATGTATTTGGTCCGTTCGGAAAACCTTTTTACAACTCAGTCATCTCTACCTTCTGTTATCAGCTGACACATGGAGAAACTCCGCGTGTTGATGTAGATGCAACATTGAACCTGATTTATGTAGGCGAACTGGTCAGTGAAATTTTGTCCGTCATCAACAACAGAACCCATGCGCCTGTTTATCCGGTTGCTGCCACCAGCAGTTCAGCTGTTTCCGCCATCCTCAATACACTTAACGGTTTCCGTGATCAGTACCACAACAACGGCATTATCCCTGTGTTGAATTCCATATTTGAAATCAACCTGTTCAATACATTCCGATCGTTTCAGGATGTTGAATCGAAAAATCCGGTAAAGTATATCCAACATGCCGATAACAGGGGAGCGTTTACAGAATTGATCCGCTTGAATGTAGGCGGACAGGTTTCCTTCTCCACTACCCATCCGGGCATCACCAGAGGTAATCATTTTCACACCCGGAAGATTGAACGATTTTCGGTTGTGAAAGGGGAGGCCTTGATACAGCTGAGAAAAATCGGGACCGACGAAGTATTTAATTTTCAACTTTCAGGAGAGAATCCTGCCTATGTGGACATGCCTGTTTGGTATACCCATAACATCACCAATACCGGCAAGGACGAACTTTATACGGTTTTTTGGATCAATGAGTTTTTCGACCCAGCTGACCCCGACACATTCTTTGAAAATGTTTAACCAATCACTTCAGCACAAGTAATCAAAAAAATACCATGATTGCCAAACTTAAAGTAATGACCGTAGTAGGTACCCGTCCGGAAATCATCCGCCTTGCAAGGGTGATGGCTGCGCTGGATGCCGCTCCTGCAATAGAACATATAATTGTCCATACCGGACAAAACTACGACTACGAACTCAATCAGATTTTTTTTGATGATTTGGCCATCCGCAAACCGGATCACTTCCTCAATGCTGCTGGAGCTACTGCTACCGAAACAATCGGACAGATACTCATCAAAATTGATCCGCTGCTGGAAACCATCAAACCGGATGCATTTCTGGTATTGGGTGATACAAACAGCTGTCTCTGTGCCATCCCTGCCAAAAAAAGACATATTCCCATCTTCCACATGGAAGCGGGTAACAGGTGCTTCGATCAGCGTGTACCGGAAGAAACAAACAGGAAAATCGTAGACCACATAGCTGACATCAACCTGACTTACAGCGATATCGCACGGGAATACCTGTTGCGTGAAGGTTTACCTGCAGACCGTATTATCAAAACGGGTTCTCCGATGTTTGAAGTGCTGTCTCATTACAGCCCTTCTATCGAGGCTTCCGATATCCTTTCCAGATTGGATCTGAAGGAACAGCAGTATTTTGTTGTCTCCTGCCACCGGGAAGAAAATGTAAACAGCAATGAGAAATTCAACAGCTTCATCGAAACGTTGAACCTCATCAGCGACCGCTACGGTTTTCCCATCATCGT
>JBDLUZ010000060.1:0-10054 GCA_039805045.1 Bacteroidota bacterium
TGTTTCAATTGTGAACCGCCACCCGTAAGTACGATTCCGCCATTGAGCATTTTGTTATCCAAACCAACCTGCTTGAGGTGAAAAGTAACAAAAGCAAGAATTTCACTCATCCTTGCCTGAATGATGGCAGACAAATTTTTCACGCTGATTTCCCTTGAAGGCAAGCCCCGCAATCCAGGAATTTTTATGAAGGCATTGGACTGAGCCTCTTCCGGAACAGCACTTCCGAATTGAATCTTCATTTGTTCAGCCTGACTCCGCAATACCCCCAGCCCTGTTTTTATGTCATTGGTAATATTCTCGCCACCAAAAGGAATTACTGCAGTATGCTTCAAGATGCCTTCATAGAAAACAGCAAGATCAGTTGTTCCGCCCCCGATATCCAGAATTGCGATTCCCGCCTCAATATCTTCCTCACTCATTACTGCAGCTGAAGAAGCCAATGGTTGTAACATCAGGTCTTTCACTTTCAACCCTGCCATTTCAACACTCCTGTTGATGTTGCGGATTGCATTGCGATCTCCCGTAATGATGTGAAAATTAGCACCAACCTTAACGCCTGTGTAACCAATGGGATCGGCAATATTATGGTAATTGTCCACTGTATATTCCTGGGGAATCACATCTATAATCTGATCTCCAGCTGGGATGTAAGTCTTATACTGATCTGCTATCAATTGATCAATTTCAAACTGTCTGATAACATCATCGGTAGAACGCCTTACAATATCACCCCTTGTCTGAAGACTTTTGATGTGATGGCCGGCTATACCCACATACACTTCATTGATTTCGAGTCCGGGATTGGAATCATAACAGTTTTTCAATGCTGTTTCTATCGCCCTGATTGTCTGATCAATATTGAGTACCATACCATTTTGCACACCACTACTGGATGCGTTTCCGAATCCCAGAATTTCCAATTTCCCGAATTCATTTTTCCTGCCGGCTATTGCTGCAATTTTTGTGGTGCCTATGTCAAGACCTACGATGATGGGTTGCTCATTATTCATAACAATTGGTTTTCTGGTATTATTATCTTTCATTGAATTACTGAATCTTTATTTGTGGTGTCGGTTTTCATTTCCAAGCCTGCACTTTTCCTGCAGATTACCTGATCTTTAAATTGGAGATCTATCTGCTTATACTTGCCCCAAGATTGATCTTGCGTAAATTTTTCATACGTAAGCTTAAGCTTAGGCAGCAGATTATCCCAGTCTCCTCTTTTCCCAAGTAATACAATTTCATCACCAAGTTGCATGGATAATTCAAAACTTCCATCATATTGAATATGCACTGTTTCAACCTGCGCCATCCAGAATTCATCAGCCATGATGTATTGGGATAAACCTACAATACGCGCCATGGTTGTTGAATCGGACGCATTCAAGGGTCTTTTCAGGATCGTGAAATTGGTAAATACAGGCAGTTGCAACACATCGGTCGTTTTCAATGGCAACGTCCTGAAATCTGCATCAAGGTAAACAGATGCACCATCAGGCAAAAACAAACGGGCTACAGGTGTTCTTTGAAAAACTTTGATGTGCATTACCCGATGATGATCAAAAAATACGTCTGCGTCAGCTACCCATGGATTTTTTTCAATTTGCTTTTCAAGGTCAAACAGATTAAAATCAGGTATTTTTTTACCAACAGGCTGAATACCTGATCTCTCAGGCCAAAGTGCCTCTGATATTTCATCAGCCGTAACCATTTTCAGATTGCTCTTGCCATCAATGTTAATGTCAACACGCGCACAGGTAACTGAATTTTCAGTACCCACGGCACTCACAAGCAATACCAAAACACCTGAGCATAAGGATCCCCATAACAGCCAGGTAAGTATTTTCAATATCTTTTCTTTTTTCAACATGCTTTGCTGATCAGGATTTTTCTAATAGGTTCAACCAATGTATCAATATTACCCGCACCTGCTGTGATAATCAATTCTGGCATTTTATCCGAGATCCATTCAGGGATTTCTTCAAGGTTACGCAAACTGACTTTTGATTTCATTTGGCCTGCAATCAGGCTGCTATCGACACCGGGAATGGGCAATTCTCTTGCAGGATAAATCGGCAACAAAATAACTTCATCAGCCAGGTCAAGACTTTCAGCAAATTCGGCAGACAGGTCACGGGTGCGCGAAAAAAGATGAGGCTGAAAAATGAGTGTACATTTCCTTGAAGGAAACATTTTCCTAACACCTTTCATCAAAGCGCTCAACTCTGCAGGATGATGGGCATAATCATCGATGAATACACAATTTTCAGCATTATATACATACTCAAATCTGCGTTTAACACCTTTGAAAGATGCAATAGCACTTCTAATCCGGTCATCATCAATACCCAAAAACTTGGCAACAGCAATAGCCACAAGTGAGTTTTCCACGTTATGCATTCCGCCCATGTGGAGACAAAGTTTATCAAGAACCCAATCCGGACCAGTTACACTGTATTCAAATGCCCCCTTATTAACAGTACAGCTGTCAACATGAATTGAAGCATCAGTTTCTTCCGCACCAAAACTAAGCTGCAATTGGGCCTTAAATTCGTGTGCCCTGGCTATCCCCTTTTTATAGAGCAGTAATCCATCAGGCTTAAGATTTTTGCTGAATGCAACAAATGCATCTTCCATTTCCTTTGCTGTTCCGTAGATATCCAGGTGATCCGGATCCATTGATGAAATAGAAATAACATCAGGTGACAACTTCAGAAAACTTCGGTCATACTCATCCGCTTCGATTACACATACATTGTTGACATTACTCCAGAAATTGGTATTGTAATTACTCGAAATGCCTCCCAGAAAGGCATTACATCCAAATCCCGAATCTCTCAACACATGTCCTACCATTGCAGTAGTGGTGGTTTTCCCGTGCGTTCCGGCGATACAGATATTGAAGCTGTTCTCGGAAATAAGTTGCAGCACATCACTTCTTTTCAATAATGGCAAATCAAGTGATTTGCAAAATTTGAAAATCTTATTATCAATTGGAATAGCAGGCGTATACACTACCACATCAATATCAGCTGGGAACAAGTCTGCATTATCTTCAAAATGAATGGAAACACCTTCGAGCTGTAAAGCATCTGTAAGTGGCGTCAGCGTTTTGTCATAGCCTGAAACACTGATACCAATGCTGTTGAAATACCTTACCACAGCACTCATTCCGATACCTCCTATTCCCAGGAAATATGCTTTCTTAATATCGTGTATGTTTAACCTTTCAGGCATCAGTCTTTCTTATATTATGTAAAATCTGCATAGCTATTGCATGATCCGCATTAGGAGTAAACAACCCAGCTGCAGCTTTCGAAAAATCCGCTAACAACTGGGGATTACTGCCTAACTCAAGTATTTTTTCTAAAAGCAGCTTCGCCGCATGCTTGTCCTCTACAAGCCAAGCCGCACCGGCATCAACAAGAACCATAGCATTCACCCGCTGATGATCTTCTGCCGCATGTGGCAATGGAACAAGGATGGAAGGTTTTCCTGATGCACAAATTTCCGCCAATGCTATCGCACCGGCCCTTGACACAACCAGGTCAGCAGCTGCATAGGCATAATTCATTTTTGCAATAAACTCGGTAATACAAACATCCTTGCGCTTTCTAACTGATTCGTCCACGCTATTCAGATTGCCTTTGCCTGTTTGCCAAATCAGTTGCACGCCAGCATCAGCAAATCTTTCAATAGACTGGGCAATTGCAGCATTGATACTTTGGGCACCAAGACTTCCCCCAATCACAACTACAGTTGGCTTATGCACCCTTAATCCAAAAAATTCCATGGCCTCTTCACGCGTAACGGTAGTATTCACAATCTCTGTTCTGACCGGATTTCCTGTTTTAACGATCACAGAACCCGGAAAGAACTTATCCATCCCATCAGTTGCAACCATTACTGCCTTGGCTTTCCGGGCAAGTAACATATTTGATTTTCCAGCAAAAGAATTTGCCTCATGCAAAAATGTTGGTATCCCTTTTTGCTGGGCATATTTTAATACAGGAAAACTTGAATAACCACCTACTCCAAATACAGCATCTGGATTAAATGAGCTGAATATTTTCCTTACCTGCAAAAAGCTTTTAATCAGCTTGAAGGGAAGGCTCCAGTTCTTGATCATTGCAGACCTATTAAATCCTGCAATATCAATCCCCTTTATTTTATAACCAGCCATTGGCACCTTTTCCATTTCCATTTTACCATTGGCGCCAACAAAAAGAATTTCTATAGCAGGATTGATTTTTTTCAATGCGTTGGCAACAGCAATTGCCGGGAAAATATGTCCACCTGTTCCTCCCCCTGCTATGATGATTTTCAATTCGCTCATGATGGTACCTCCTGTTGTTTTATATCAACTACTGCATTAGCCTCTTCTTTTTCTACATGCTTTGCCACACTGAGAATGATCCCAATGGAAACACAGGTAAAAATAAACGAGCTGCCACCCATACTTACCAGAGGCAATGTAACTCCTGTAACGGGCAGCAGGTTAACATTAACCGCCATATTGGCCATGGCTTGTATAACCAGGGTAAAACTCAATCCGAGTGACAAAAAAGCGCCAAAAGCATAGGGACATTTTTTCATGATACGGATACATCTGAATAAGAACAACAGATAAACAGCCATGATAACTATTCCACCCAATAAACCATACTCCTCAATAATAATAGCATATATAAAATCTGAATAAGGATGCGGTAAAAAATTCCGGGCCTGACTGTTACCCGGACCCAGTCCCACCCAACTGCCTTTTGCAATGGCAATTTTAGCCTGCTGAACCTGATACGATACATCCTGCTTATCTGCATACATGAAATCCTGTGTCCGGCTGACCCATGTTTCCAATCTCGCAATTCTCAACACTTCCGGCAATTGATCCTTTTTATGCGCTACCGGATCATAATAAATCTTGGCAAGACTTATAAGTAAAGCAACCGGGATGGCTGCAATCAATACAACCAGACCTATGTGTTTTAAACTAACCCTGCCGATAAACATCAGTATAAGACTGGTAGCGCCTGTAAGAAGCGCAGTAGACAGATTAGCAGGAGCGATAAGAACACAAATAACAGCAACGGGAATAATAACAGGCAAGAATCCTTTTTTAAAATCTTTAATTTCATCCTGTCTTTTGCTGAGTTGCCTGCTTATATACATGAATAGCGCAAGCTTTGCCAGATCTGAAGTTTGGATTGTCAGGTTTATGATAGGCAGTTTTATCCACCTGTTTGCATCGTTTAGACTTGTACCAAAAAACAATGTGTAAATCAGTAACGGAATGGAAATGATATATAGAAGCTGAGAAAACTTAGAATAGAACTTATAGTTTACAAGATGCAGCGCATATATTATTCCAGCACCAGATGAAATAAAGAGAATCTGTTTCAACAAATAGGATTCTGTACTCCTTGAAAGCTTATATGCAAGGGTTCCTGTACTGCTGTAAACGGCTAGTAAACTCATCATCGTTAGCAATACCACAACAGCCCAAATTACCTTGTCGCCATAGGTGCGACGGGTAATCTGACCGAATGAAAATGCTTTTATATCGTTGGTTTTATACTCCATGTTAAATTATAAACCCATCACAGCATTTTTAAATTGCATGCCCCTATCTTCATAGTTTTTAAAGAGGTCAAAACTGGCACAAGCCGGACTCAACAAAACCACATCACCTTTCTCAGAGATTTTATATGCAGCATTCACAGCTTCCACAGCACCGGACGCATCAAGTATAACAGGAACAACGTCCCCGAATGCTTCATGAATCTTCTTGTTGTCTGTACCAAGACAGATAACAGCCTTGACCTTTTCAGCTACCATATCCTTGATAAGAGAATAATCATTACCCTTGTCGACTCCGCCAAGGATTAATATGACAGGCTTTTCCATACTTTCCAAAGCAAACCAGGTGCTGTTTACATTCGTAGCCTTTGAATCATTGATGTAATCAACACCACGTATTGTTGCAACTTTTTCCATGCGATGCTCAAGACTTTCAAAGGAAGCAACAGCATCCCTTATTCTGTCTTTACGAATCCCCACAACTGATGATGCAACTGCGGCTGCCATGGTATTGTACTGGTTATGTTTCCCCTTCAGGGCAAAGTCTAAAATATTCATCGCGAAATCTTCTCCTTTATTGACTTGCATTGAATCGTTTTTAATAAATGCGCCATTGGGAACTTCTTGTTGCATACTAATAGGTAATGTTTGGGAATGAATTGGAAACTGGTTCAGGTATTTCATAGTAACGGGATCATCTGCATTGTAAATAAAAAAATCCTTGCCCGTTTGATTTTTAGTGATATTGAATTTTGAAGCGATATAATTTTCAAAACGATAATCATAGCGATCCAGGTGATCTTCAGTAATGTTTGTGAGTACAGCAATATCAGGTCGGAAAGACTTGATGTCATCGAGCTGAAAACTACTTATCTCCGCTACATAAAGGGGTTTGGGACTGGTAGCGATCTGTCTAGTAATAGCGTAACCAATATTGCCAACCAAAGCGCAATCGATTCCCCCTGTCAAACATATGTGGTAAATCAATGAAGTCGTTGTTGTTTTGCCATTACTTCCCGTAATTCCAATAATCATACTGTCACCTTTGTAGCGGTACGCGAGTTCCATTTCACTGATTAATGGTATCCCTGCTGCAATAATTTGCTTCACTACAGCGTTATTGTGGGGTATACCTGGACTCTTCATCACCTCATCTGCAAGTAGAATTTTATCCAGCGAATGAGATCCGGATTCAAATGGTATCTGATTACTGATCAGTTCATCTTCATAGGCGGATTTGATCTTACCTCCGTCAGAAACAAATACATCATAGCCTTGCTGCTTGCAAAGCAATGCTGCACCTACGCCGCTTTCTCCTCCTCCTAATATGACAATACGTTTCTTCAATGAATTAGTTTATTATTTATACTATCTGATTTTCAAAGACATAATGGTGAATACAACAAACAGTAAGGTTACAATCCAGAACCTGACTGCGATTTTACTTTCATGAAATCCTTTCTTCTGATAATGGTGATGCAAGGGACTCATCAAAAAAATACGTCTTCCCTCACCATATTTTTTTCTGGTATATTTAAAATATCCAACTTGAAGCATTACACTCAGATTTTCTACAAGAAATACAGCACAGAAAAACGGTATCAACAACTCTTTTCTGATAATAATGGCAAGGGCTGCTATAATTCCTCCGAGTGCCAGACTCCCCGTATCCCCCATAAAAACCTGAGCAGGATAAGCATTGTACCATAAAAATCCAATACAGGCTCCGATCATTGCTGCAATAAAAATAGAAACCTCCCCAAGATTAGGTATGTACATGATATTGAGGTAATCAGCAAGTACAAGATTTCCGCTGGCATATGCAAACAATCCAAGACAACCTCCTATCAGTGCTGATACGCCTGTAGCAAGTCCATCAAGACCATCAGTGATATTTGCACCATTAGAAACAGCAGTGACAATGAATATGATGACAAGCATATAAACCACCCAACCATATTCACGCATCGATTCAGGAAGCAAACGTGCATAATTGAATTCATGCTCCTTGATGAATGGGATTGTAGTCACCGGTTCATTGGCTTTTACAAAATAGCGAACACTTCCCTGGTAACGGATTTCACTTGCACCAACAGGCTTTTTCTCACCTTTATATTCCCGCATTACACTTACATCTTCATTGAATAACAAAGTAGCACTGATGATGATGCCCAATCCAACCTGACCGAGTACCTTAAACCAGCCTGCTAATCCATCCTTATTGCTCTTTTGAAATTGTAAACCCTTTTGCTGCGCCAGCCTTTTAGCCCTCAACTTCAGGTAATCATCCACGAAACCAACAAGACCAAGCCATATTGTGCTCAACAACAACAACTGAATATAAATTTTACTTAGGTTGGCAAACAACAGTGTTGGAATCAGTATACCCATCAGTATGATGAAGCCCCCCATTGTTGGCGTACCTTTCTTTTGCTCTTCACCCTGCAAGCCAAGTTCTCGTACACTTTCACCTACCTGCAGACTGCGGAGTTTATTGATGATTTGCTTTCCAAAAACAAGGGTGATAACCAATGACAACAATACTGCCATCATTGCCCTGAAGGTAATGAACTGAAATAGTCCGATTCCCGGAAACCGGTAACCAGCCTGCTGCAACCATTGGTAAAACTGATACAACATGTTTCCTACTTTTTAAATTCAATGAAGGTTTCAGTCAAAATCTGCTTGTCATCAAATGGTATTTTAATACCCTTGATTTCCTGATACTTCTCATGTCCTTTCCCCGCTACTAGCAGAATGTCTTCTTCACGTGCCATCATTACTGCGGTCCTAATTGCCTCACGCCTGTCTGGTATGGATAAAACTTTCAACCTTGCCCCGGGTTCAACTCCTTCCAACATATCATTGATTATCGCAACAGGATCCTCACTTCGTGGATTGTCTGAAGTAAGAATGACTTTGCTACTGAAATCAACCGCAGCTGCTGCCATCAATTTTCGTTTCGATTTATCCCTATCCCCACCGCAGCCAACAATGGTTATTATTTGTTCCCCGCCCTGCTGCATTTTTTTAATTGTGGCCAGTACATTTAACAAAGCATCAGGCGTGTGTGCATAATCCACAATTCCTGTTATTTGCTGATTAAGCGACTTTATGCAATCAAATCTTCCTTCTGCACCAGTGAGGTTACTCATGGCAGTAAGCACATCCTGACGATCCTCGCCAAGGCAAATGGCTGCAGCATATACCGCCAGCAGGTTATAGGCATTGAATTCGCCAATCAGCCTGAAGTGAACTTCCATTTCGTTAACAAGCATCTGCAGACCTGTCATGTTGTTGTCTATGATGCGACCCTTGAAATCAGCAATGGACTTAAGGCTGTAATAAAACTTATCTGCATCTGTATTTTGGAGCATGACAGCGCCATTTCTGTCGTCCATATTCGCGATGGCGAAAGCCCGCGAAGTAAGACTATCAAAAAACCCTTTCTTAGCTCTTATGTATGCATCAAATGTTTTATGGTAATCCAGGTGATCATGTGTAATATTTGTAAATACTCCTCCTGTAAAATGCAGTCCTGCTATACGGCGTTGGTCAACGGCATGACTGCTTACTTCCATGAAAGCATGACTGCATCCGGCATCAACCATTTTCCGCAATAAGGCATTGAGTGAAATAGGATCTGGTGTTGTGTGTGATGAAGCAATTACCTCCTCTGCAACTTTATTTTCCACAGTTGAAATGAGTCCACTCAATACATCCAAAGACATAAACAATTTATAAAGCAGGGTTGCCACAGTGGTTTTACCATTTGTACCGGTTACACCAACCAACTTGAGCTTTGTGGAAGGTTCTCCGTAAAATGCATGTGCCATAATGCCCGCTGCAGTTGCCGAATCAGCAGTCTGCACATACGTGACACCTTCGTTAATTTCGGCAGGCAACTCACTACATACAACAGCTATGGCACCCTTTGCAATGGCAGTTTGAATGTATGCATGTCCGTCAAGACTACCCCCTTTAACAGCAATAAAACAAGAACCATTTCCTACACGCCTCGAATCAATCTGCAAATCTGCAATCTGCAAATCAGTCCGGCCAGTAATTGACCTGATGCCCACCTTGTATAATATGTCTTGCAGTAATGCCATTATCTATCTGATTTATTACCAAGATCAAGGTATATCGTCTGCCGCCTGAATACCTGAGTACCCGCAGGAATCGATTGTCTGCTAACTTTTCCATTACCCACAGCTATCACCTGAAGCTGTTGTGCCTCCAGCAATTCAAGCGCATCTTTTAGTCCGAATCCCCGCAGATCAGGCATGATGCCTGATTTGGCTGGCAATGCAGCTACTACAGCCGACTTCTTTCCGGTTTCAAGCCTGGCCCATCCAGAAGCACGGCTAACATCATTGAACTTCATACCGGTATGCTTGGCAATCATTTTGAAATCTGCAGCAGCTCCCGTATACGCCCCCCCTAAACTATCCTGATCTGAATGATGGGCATA
>JBDLUZ010000061.1:0-9842 GCA_039805045.1 Bacteroidota bacterium
CCGCGCGTTACCCTTACCCCCAGCCTGGCCATGAAAGACGGCAAACCACTCATGGCATTTGCTGTTCAGGGTGGAGACACCCAAGACCAGAATCTGCTGCAGTTTTTCCTGAACATGGTTGAATTCGGGATGACCGTACAGCAAGCTACAGAAGCAGGAAATATCAACAGCAACCAGCTCTGGCTGTCTCTTGGAGGTACCAGTACCAACGACAGAATGCCCAAGCCTGGCAGCATCCTGCTCATTGATAAAACACCAGCTACAGTTAGGGAAGCATTGAAAAAAATGGGCTATACACTCAGCTTTGACGACAGAACATCTGGTCCGATCAATGCCATTTGGTTCGATTGGAAACATGGCAGCATGTGGGGCGGTTCCAGCAACCATGGTGAAGATTATGGCATAGGCTGGTAAAATATGCAAGATTTGAAACAAAATAGCCACCCAAAAGGTGGCTATTTTTATTTACAGCGTTTATATTATTTGGTTTACACCAACACTTTCATGGCATTGGAAATACGCTCCATAGCCGATTCAATCTTTTCCATGCTGTTGGCAAAAGATATCCTGATGCAATCAGGTTCACCGAATGCACGACCGGTAACTGTTGAAACATGTGCTGTATTCAACAGGTACATACAGAGATCATCAGCATCTTTAATCACTTCCTCTCCAATTTTTTTGCCGAAATAAGCCTTTACAACCGGGAACACATAAAATGCACCATCCGGCTCAGCGATCTGGAGACCTGGTATTGCATTTATAAGTGCGAGCATCCGCTCTCTCCGCTTTCCAAATTCAATGTTCATATCCAAGCTCGGCTGCATATCACCTGTTAATGCAACAATAGCACCACGCTGGGTTACAGCGTTTGCACCACTGGTATACTGACCCTGCAATTTTTCACAGGCTTTAACAATGTCTGGGTGAGCTGCTATATAACCCAAGCGATACCCAGTCATGGCATAACCCTTGCTAAGACCATTGATGATGATAACACGCTCCTTAAGGTCATCAAACTGGGCAATGCTTTCATGCTTGCCAACAAAGTTGATGTATTCATAAATCTCATCAGAAAGGATGAGTACATTCGGATGCTTTCTGAATACTTCCGCCAGTGCTGTCAGCTCCTCTTTTGAATAAACAGAACCACTGGGGTTACACGGAGAAGAGAACATGAACAACCTGGTTTGAGGCGTGATGGCTGCTTCAAGCTCGGCGGGTGTAATTTTATATTTGTTTTCAAGAGCTGTACGAACCAGCACCACTTTACCTTCGGCAAGTTTTACAATTTCTGAATACGTTACCCAGTATGGTGTAGGAATAACAACCTCATCACCTTTGTCAACAACAGCCATGATCACATTTGCAAGACTTTGCTTGGCACCTGTAGAAACAAGGATATTTTCAGCTTTGTATTCAAGTGAGTTATCCCTGCGCAACTTTGTACAAACTGCTTCACGGAGGTCTGGGTAACCAGCCACTGGGGTGTAATGACTGTAATTGTCATCAACTGCCTTTTTGAGTGCGTCTTTGATGTGTACCGGCGTATCAAAATCAGGCTCTCCGAGAGAAAGATCAATTACATCAATTCCTTTAGCCCTTAGTTCACGGCCCAATTTGGCCATTTTTAGCGTTTCCGGCTCTGCGAAAAGGTCCAGGCGGGATGAAAGTTTCATTATTTCAAAATTTTGAGGGCAAAGGTAAAAAACGATAGCGATAATCCGTGGGATATTTTGTAGTCAATTCCCTATCTTTGCCCGCCCCGATTGTTCGGGTGATATTATATTAGCACAAATCAAAAATTTATGCAACTGAAAGGTTTGGTTCGTTTTTTTGCGATAGCCCTGATTCTGATCTCGGTTTACCAGCTTCATTTCACGCTGGTGGTTCGCAACTATGAGGGTAAACAGAAAGTAAAGGCTGAAGCTTTTGTCAAAGCCAATTTCCCCAATGTAGACACGGAAACCCGTGATCTGGAGTTTAACAAGCGGTACCGCAGGTTGCTTGACAGCACCCGTGAAACTACTGTTACTTACGGCATTACCGGTGCCATCAGCTACCAGAAGGCAAAAGAGCAGGAGTTAAACCTGGGTCTTGATTTGCAGGGTGGTATGAGCGTTACGTTGGAGGTTGAATTGGAAGGATTGCTGAAATCCCTTGCCAACAACCCCAAGGATCCTGCGCTCAACAACGCCCTTATTGCTGCCAATGCTGAAAAGAAAAACAGTGATGCAGATTTCATTACCCTGTTTGCCAATGCATACAAGACACAAAACCCAAGCGGTAAGCTGTCTACTGTATTTGCAGGAACGAGTGGCAGGACTGTCAAAATGGAAGACACTGACAACGAGGTAATCACAAAACTCCAGGCATCTGCAGAAGGCGCTATCAGCAACACATTCAATGTGTTGCAAAAACGTATCGACCAGTTCGGAGTTGCCCAGCCCAATATTCAGCTCGACAAAGTGAAGGGCATCATTACTGTAGAGTTACCTGGTGTAAAAGACGATCCTGAGCGTGTAAGGAAATACCTACAAGCTACTGCAAACCTGCAGTTCTGGGAGGTTTACAACATTGGTGAACTGGACAAGTCTTTCACTGACGCAGAAAAATCTCTTCAGGCTTTTTATGCTGGAGCACCTGCAGCTGTTGATACAGTTGCCGCAACACAAACTGCAGCACAAAGCACAGATACAACAAAATCAGCCACCATTGGTGAACTCGTTAAGGGAACCGGTGCTGTTAAAAAAGATACTGCTAAGGCAGCTTCTAAATCATTCTTCACCATTTTCCAGCCCATCCCTCCTCAGCAAGATGCACAGGGAAGGATGAGTTTTGCACCTAACTTGGGTTTCATTGCTGGTCGTGACACAGCTGTATTCAATGAATACATGGCCATTGAAAGTGTAAGAAGTCAGTTCCCCGGCAATGTTCGTTTTGCATTCGGAATTCCCGAAGTAAATGAAAACGGTGTAAAGAGTGATATCGTAGCTGTTTATGCGCTTAAAACCCTTGAGGGATCTGATAAGGCAAAGCTTGAGGGTGATGGTGTTCAGCAAGCTTCACAGGATTATGACGACAGGGGAAGACCAGCCATCAAAATGCTGATGACCAAACAAGGTGAGCGCACTTGGGCAGAAATGACCAGCGCCAATGTAGGCAAGCCCATTGCTATTGTTCTGGATAACATCGTATACTCCGCTCCAAATGTAATCAACCCCATTACTGGTGGTAATTCTGAAATCAGCGGAAACTTTGATATTGAAGAAGCACAGGATCTTGCGAATATTCTGCAGTCAGGTAAACTTCCTGCCCCTGCAAAAATCGTTCAGGAGCAGGTTGTTGGTCCAACGCTCGGTGCATCTGCCATTGAAGGCGGTGCCATGGCATTCGGTATTTCATTTGTGGTGATTTTCATACTGATGATTGTTTACTACAACACCGGTGGATGGGTAGCGAACATTGCACTTATCCTGAACCTGTTGTTTACTGTAGGTGTATTGAGTGCATTGGGCGCCACACTTACTGCTCCCGGTATCGCCGGTCTGGTATTGACAATCGGTATGGCGGTAGATACGAACGTTATCATTTTTGAACGCATCAAGGATGAACTGAACTTTGGTAAAAGTTACCAGATGGCTGTAGCTGAAGGTTACAAGCGGTCTATGGCTCCTGTTTTGGATGCACACATTACCACCCTGCTTACAGCTTGTATCTTGTTCTATTTTGGTCTCGGTCCAGTACTCGGATTCGCAACCACACAGATTCTGGGTATCCTCCTTTCGCTTTTCTGCGGAATCCTGATTTCCAGGTTGATTTCTGATTTCTGGACAAACAAGCAAAGGCATTTTGAATATTTCACCAATGTGAGCCGCAAGGTTTTCAAAAACGCAAACTACCAGTTCATCCAATACAGGAAAGTTGCTTACATCATCTCTGTTGTTGTACTGATCCTCGGTATCGGTGCTTTGTTCAACGGATTTGACCAGGGTGTGGAATATAAAGGTGGACGCAGCTATACTGTTCGTTTCGACAAGCCAACAGAGAATGAAAAAATCAGGGAATCACTGAAAACAGTTTTCGGGGAGCATCCAGTGCTGAAAACAGTGGGTGACAACAAAACACTGAACATTACAACTTCATACCTGATTGATGATGTCAGTAAGAATGCAGATTCTACTGTAGAAGCAGCGCTTTATGCTGGACTTAAAGAGAGTCTCCCGGCTAACCTTTCTTATGCAGATTTCAAAAAGGATTACAAGCAAAGCTCACAAACGGTGCAGCCTTCAATATCAGACGACCTTAAGAAAGGCGCTGTTCAGGCTACAATCTTCTCACTGCTTGCCATCTTCTTGTATATCTTCCTGCGTTTCCGCGACTGGAGGTATTCAATTGGAACTGTTATTGCGTTGTTACATGACGTTTTTGTAACCCTTGCAGTATTCTCGTTCTTAAGGGGTGTTGTTCCTTTCCCGCTGGAAATCGATCAGCACTTCATCGCAGCCATTCTTACCGTTATCGGTTTCTCCATGAATGATACTGTAATTGTATTTGACAGGATCAGGGAATACGCTCAAAAACTCAAAGGTGAGTCTAAAGACACCATCATCAACAGGGCAATCAATGATACACTGAGCAGAACCATCATGACTTCACTCACTGTATTCCTGACTATCCTCATCCTCTTCATTTTTGGTGGTGAGGTTACCAAAGGATTTGCCTTTGCAATGCTTATTGGTGTGGTAACAGGTACTTATTCTTCAATTTTTGTTGCAGCACCGGTTCTGGTTGACATTGCCAAAAGCAAAGCACTCGGAGAATCCGACTCAAAGAAATCAAAAAAATAAGAGCTGATTTATAATCGAGCTTTACGAGAAAGCCCCGAACAAATGTTCGGGGCTTTCTTTATTTGAAAAGGCAAAAAAATTACTCTCAGATAGAAAAGGATGTTCCACAACCACAGGTGGCAGCTGCATTGGGATTATTGAAAACAAAACCCCTCGCATCCAATCCTTTTTTCCAGTCAATTTCGAGTCCGAATAAATACATATTATGCGCTGGATCAATGATGCAGGGAATACCTTCAATATCAAATATTTCATCCCGCTCTTTTTTCTCGTCCATCTCCAGAATATAGCTCAATCCTGAACATCCCCCACCCTTAACGCCAATACGAAGCATCTTTTGGGATGCTGGAGCTGAATCTGTAAAAAGCTGTCGAATCTCTTCCAGCGCATTAGGAGTGATTGTTACTGGTAAAATAGATGTAGTTTCCATATTGCAAAATTAATAACATTTCCCACACAATCTATCCGCATCCAGGGCGTACATTTGTTTCAATCACAAGAACATGTCTGAATTACCACTGATGTTGATCATGCAGGCTTACGAACGCTTAATCACTTTCACCGAGAGAAGTAGCTTTAAGGCACTGCTGGAGAGATTTCCTGCCGGAACATTAGATGCCACACAATTATTTGCGGTTTACCGCGAGGCCATCAGAACAGAGTATGAACATAACCTTTCTCAGCAGATTTATGTACCAGAAGGCATCTGGCAGGCTGTTTCAGACATGAAAGAACAACAGATTTTCATTCTTGAACAACTTTCCGGTACATTGCCACCCAATTCACCAGGCACCCTCTTGGAACATGCCATCCTGCATTTTCAGGCTTCTGATGCCAATGCCAGCATGCAACCTATCGTGCTGGAAGCCATTCGCAATGCTGCCAAAAAACAAATTGCAGGTTAATAAAAACGCAACATGGAAAAACCCATTGTAAATGATTCAGGCATCAGCATAGAAACCATTTATGATGGTAAAGAGAACGTCAAGAATCATCCCCCGGCAGGTGAATTTCCGTATACCAGAGGAATTCAACCAGATATGTACAGAGGGCGTTTGTGGACTATGCGGCAATACGCTGGATTTTCCACGGCAGCTGAAAGTAACCGCAGGTACAAATTCCTGTTGGAACAAGGCGTATCCGGACTCAGTGTTGCATTTGATCTTCCCACACAAATTGGCTATGACAGTGACCATGCCCTTGCCCTGGGTGAGGTAGGAAAAGTTGGTGTTGCCATAGACAGCATTGAAGATATGGAAGCCTTGTTTGATGGCATTGCGCTCGATAAAGTGTCTACTTCAATGACCATTAACGCAACTGGATTCATCTTGCTGGCCATGTATGCCACCGTTGCCAAAAGAAAAGGTATTCCCATTCATTTGCTTTCCGGTACCATACAGAATGACATCCTCAAAGAATATGCCGCCAGAGGAACATATATTTATCCACCTGGCCCCTCCATGCGGATAATCACAGACATATTTGAATGGTGCAATACAACCATGCCGAAGTGGAACACAATCTCCATTTCAGGTTATCATATCCGGGAAGCGGGCAGCACTGCTGCACAGGAAGTGGCATTCACACTGAGTAACGGCAAAGCTTACCTTAAGGCTGCAAGCAACAAGGGATTGGATATTAACGCAATTGGAAAACGATTGTCGTTTTTCTTCAACGCCCACAATAACCTCTTTGAGGAAGTAGCCAAATTCAGGGCAGCCAGAAAAATATGGGCAGAAATGATGCAGGCCATGGGAGCAACAGACCCCAAAGCCATGATGCTTCGTTTCCATACCCAAACCGGAGGTAGTACACTAACACAACAGCAACCGCTCAACAACATCACCAGGGTAACGATACAGGCTCTTGCTGCCGTTCTAGGAGGCACACAGTCTCTGCATACCAACGGTTACGATGAAGCGATCAGCCTGCCTACTGAAGAAGCTGCCCAAACTGCCCTGAGAACCCAACAAGTCATCGCTTTTGAAAGTGGTGTTGCCGATACGGCAGACCCGCTGGCAGGTTCCTACTATGTGGAAACACTGACCGCAGAGATGGAAAATAAAATATTGACCATCATGGCAGACATTGAAGAAATGGGTGGCAGTGTTCGTGCTATCGAAGAAGGATATATGCAGGAACAGATAGCCGCAAGTGCTTACAGGTATCAACTGGCTGTTGAATCGGGGAAAAAGATTGTTGTTGGCATGAATGCTTTCGTTGCCGCTGATGAAAAAGAAATTCCGGTAATGCACATCGATGACAGCATCAGGGAAAATCAAATTCAAAAGATCAACAAGCTTAAGCAATCACGCAATCAGGAACAAGCCTCAGCAGCGCTTCAACAAGTGAGCACAGCAGCTATTACAGGAAGCAATCTCATGCCAGCAGTAATGGATGCTGTTGAAAAAAACTGCACCCTTGGTGAAATTGCAGATACACTCAGGCAGGTATTCGGGGAATACCGTCAATAGTAGCCAAGTGTTTGGTATAAAAAGTATTGAAAGCCAGTCGCAATGCATTGAAATCCTCATCCAGTGCATGAAATCGGTCTCTCAATCCATGGTGCTGAACAACCTGAAAATCAAGGTCAAGTCTGTTATCCGATGCAGCAATTGTTTCTGTTTCATCGATGTGTTCACTCACCGCATAAGACAAATCATAGATTTCATTCCGCAATTCAAGTATTTTATCCTCGATGAAACTCAGTTCCGGCAGACTTAAATTGCCATGTACAGCGGGAACTTCTTTCAGCTTTTCTTGAACAGCGTCTATGTAGAACTGAAACCTTTCGAAGGCATTAATCCATTCAAAGTGTTCTGACTGCTGGGGTGCTGTTTCGGTGAAATGCATGACCATAGGCTTTTTTTTACAAAAATCAGCCTGATCATCATTTTCTGGTATGAGCACAATAAGGCGTTTACATGATTTTCATCAGCCTGCAAACGTAAATTGCCGAACACACATTAGCTGTACATTTCCTGCCTAAGCTCGGCAACACGTTTGTCGGAAAGGTACTCATCAAAACTCATCAGCCTGTCTATTGTTCCTTTGGGCGTCAATTCAATAACCCTGTTGGCAACAGTTTGCATGAAAGTATGGTCATGAGAGGTGAGCATCACGATGCCTGGAAAATTCATACAACCTTCGTTGAAGCTCTGGATACTTTCCAGATCAAGGTGGTTTGTAGGTTGATCGAGCATCACCAGGTTGGGATTCTGCAACATCATCCTGCTCACCATGCACCTCACCTTTTCTCCCCCACTCAGCACCTTCGTCTTTTTCTGGATGTCATCACCGCTGAACAGCATCTTACCCAAAAATCCACGGAGGAATGGCTCATCAGCATCTGTTACATGTGGCGGTACAAATTGCCTCAGCCAGTCGAGCAACCCCAGGTCTTCCTTGAAAAATTGGGTATTTTCTACTGGGAGATAGGATCGGGTGATGGTTGTTCCCCATTCATATTTACCGCCATCAGCTTCAATTTCACCGTTGATGATTTCAAAGAATGAAGTAACTGCCAGCGGATCGCGGCTGATGAATGCGATTTTATCATTTTTGCTGATGGAAAAAGTAAGCTTATCAAACAGTTTTCTGCCATCAACAGATCTTGATAAATTCTCAACAGAAAGAATCTGATTGCCCACTTCACGTAATGGTTGGAAAATAATGCCAGGATATTTTCTGTTGGATGGCTCGATTTCTTCAATGGTAAGCTTCTCCAAGGCTTTTTTCCGGGAAGTGGCCTGCTTTGATTTGGAGGCATTGGCACTGAAACGGGCAATAAAGTCAAGCAATGCCTGACGCTTATCTTCCATTTTCTTGTTCTTGTCGTTGATCTGGCGGGCCATCAACTGAGACGATTCATACCAGAATGTATAGTTACCGGTAAAAGTCTTGATTTTTTGTCTATCCACATCAGCCACATGTGTACATACGGCATCCAGGAAGTGCCTGTCGTGGCTCACCACCAATACAATATTTTCGTAATCAGCCAGGAAGTTTTCCAACCACCCGATTGTTTCAATATCCAAACCATTGGTAGGCTCATCCAGCAGCAGGATATCCGGATTACCAAACAATGCCTGTGCAAGCAAAACACGCACTTTCATGTTGGAAGGCATGTCTTTCATCAGGGTGCTGTGGTATGAATCAGTTACACCCAAATCACTGAGAAATGTTGCAGCGTCACTTTCAGCAGTATACCCACCCATTTCTCCAAACTCAGATTCCAGTTCACCAGCCCGGATACCATCTTCTTCAGAAAAATCTTCTTTGGCATAAATACGCTCACGCTCCTGAGCAATTTCCCACATTTTCTTGTGGCCCATCAACACTGTATTCAAAACGGTTTGTTCGTCAAACTGAAACTGGTTCTGGTTCAAGACAGCCATACGCTCACCTGGCGTGATTTCAACAGTACCTTTATTGGGTTCAATTTCACCACTGAGGATTTTCAGGAAAGTACTTTTCCCGGCACCATTGGCGCCAATCACGCCATAGCAGTTGCCTTTGATGAAATTGATGTTAACCTCATCAAAGAGTACCCTTTTGCCGTATGCGAGCGTTATGTTTCTAGCACTGATCATCGTATAATTTTTTATCGTTTTGCGGTTGCAAAGTTAAGGAAAATCAGGGAGGGTAAGCGCTAAATACAACAGGAAACCGATTCCCCACATCCATTCTTTATTTTTTTTGTAAATTGTAAGTTCAAAGTGAAACCATGCATAAACTTCTATCCCTTGTATTGTTATTCGTCTCTTTATTGAGTCAGGCCCAGTCTCCTTTTCAAACTGCCATAGACACCAAAGCCAAGGCAATTGCCCCGAAACTGATTGAATGGAGAAGGCATATCCACCAGAACCCTGAATTGGGCAACCGTGAATTCAAAACACAACAATACATTGCCAACCACCTGCGGTCGTTGGGCATTGAAGTCACCCTGCTTGCCAAAACAGGCGTTTTGGGTGTGCTGAAAGGCGGCAAACC
>JBDLUZ010000062.1:0-9647 GCA_039805045.1 Bacteroidota bacterium
AGCGGTGATTCACTTATTGAAGTCAGGGTACCAAACGGCACATCACCTGATTTTTTACCATTTGAAAGATCCTGGCTGATTTTTTCAAATTGATCACCTTTGTTCATGCTTCTGTAGAGCGCATTTCCTCCCATGTAAAGGATATCAGGGTTGTGTTTTGATAAGAGAATGGGCGTTTGCCAGTTGAATCTGTTCTTTTGCTCACTTAAACTACCTCCTGGAGGTCTTAAAAACTTCGGTGCAGGTTGTTGCTTGTTGATACGCATGTAGGCACCAAACTGAGATCCTGAATATACAATATTATGGTCTCTGGGGTCAATCTGTACTTGCATCCCATCACCACCATTTAGCCTTTTGAATGCATATTGCCCGTCGTCTGTCCAGTCAATGGATTCTCTGTTGTTAGACGGGCCATACCATGATCCATTGTCTTGTAATCCTCCGTAAACATTGTAAGGCTTTTCGTTGTCTACATTGATGGCATAAAACTGTCCAACAGCCGGAGAGTTGGCTTTAAACCAGTTTTTGCCAGCATCATAGGTGATATTGCAACCCCCATCATTTCCAGCAATCATATGATTATCACGGTTGGGATTAATCCAAAGTGCATGCCAGTCTGAATGTGTATTTCCCTTATCCATAGAACTGAATGTCTTTCCTCCATCTACCGAGATATTGGCATTGATGCCGAGGATTACAACTTTATTGGGATTTGATGGAGATACATAGATCTTGCCAAAATAATATCCAAAAGTGTTGTAAATGCTTATTGGTTGTTGGTGTGTTTTTTGCCAGGTCTTACCAGCGTCAGTACTTTTATAAACTTCACAACCGCTTATCTGATTCACAGCTGGTCCGGCTCCTTCATCAAACAGATAATTGTATAACGCTGTAACCTTTACCGTGCCTGCGGTAAGTGCTTCTTTTAAAGTTTTGGCGTTGGCATACTGGCCGTTGAGCCCATTCATCCTTAAAAAGCGGTCTATGGCAACATCACTGTATCCAGCAAGTTGTTTTTCGTCCATCATTTTCAGGTCCTTTACCGCAATTCTTCCAGTGTCTGTTTTCGCCGTATCAGGTTTGAGATTGTAGTTGTCTACAACTGCATAAATGATAGAAGGATCTTTCGGGTAAACTGCCAAACCAATCCTGCCAATACCTTCCCCTTGAGGGAAACCTGATGATACTCCTGAAGTCAGTTGCCATGTTTCGCCACCATTTATACTCTTGTAAATGCCTGATGTGTTACCACCTTCGGTAAAGTTCCAAGATTTCCGGATTCTGTGCCAGGCAGAAGCATATATTTCATTTGGGTTTTCCGGGTTCAGTTCCATTTCCACACTTCCTGTATTTTCATCAACATAGAGTGTTTGTTTCCAGGATTTTCCACCATCAATAGTCTTGAATACACCCCGTTCACGGTTGGATGAGTAGAGATGACCAAGAACAGCAACCAGGGCAATATCAGGGTTTGCAGGATGTAACACAATTTTGCCAATGTGATGAGATTCCGGTAAACCCACGTATTGCCAGGATTTTCCGTTATCATTACTCTTGTAAACACCTATGCCTGCATAGGAAGAACGGCTGCTGTTTACTTCACCTGTTCCAACCCAAATTGTTCTCGTATTCCAGTTTACAGCAATATCTCCAATGCCCACAACAGCCTCCTGATCAAAGATGGGGGTAAAACTTTGTCCGTTATTTGTAGTATGCCAAAGCCCTCCTGTGGCATATGCAACATAAAATTCTGTAGGGTCGGCAGGGTTAACTTCAATATCATCAACCCTACCACTCATGATAGTTGGGCCAATATTGCGAAAACTGATATCTTTAAGTGGACTGGCTTCAGTCTTGTTGTTTTTTTCCAGCAGACTTTTTAGTCTGGTTTCGCCGGGTGTAGATTTGTACTGAGCGGATACAAGTAGGATGCTAAAGAGACAGGTCGCTGTTAAAATTATGCGCTTCATTGCGTATTTATATTTTTCTTTAAACATGATATGGATCCTTTTTGATAAATTTAAGGAGTATGCAATATAAAAATTCTATTGTGAAATTAAGTCTTCGATTTTTAACACTGCTCATTCATATTTCTTGTTTTACTGTAAACGGACAATCACAAATCTGGTCGGATTATCAGTTAACTGCCAATGGGGATACCATTAACAGGGTTGATCAGCAAAAAAGAAAACAAGGTCCATGGGTAATCCGGTTGGAAGAGGTCAGGGGAGAGCCAGGCTATGAGGAAGAGGGATATTACTGGTATGATAGAAAAGAGGGTCAGTGGCGCCGATACAGCCTGATGGGTGATTTGATAGCCCGAGAAAATTATAAAGGAGGATTCAGGGAAGGCAAGCAGTTTTATTATACCCGGTTAGGTGACCTGTTGAGGGAAGAAAGCTGGAAATCTATTGATCCTGCCAACCCGTATGATACAATCGAAGTTCCTGATCTAGACAATCCTACACGTACTTTAATCAAAATCATCAAACATGAATCGGCTGAGGTAAAGCATGGTGTCTGGAACCATTATGATCCGGGAATGGGGACGATAGTTAAAACGGAACGTTTCGTATTTGGGCAGCCAGAAAAAGAAGCATCTGGTCAAAAGCAACCTAAACCGGTTGCGCCGCTCAAGCCTGTTCCCAAAGAAATTCAGGAATATGAACAAAAAAAGAAAGGGAAAGGATGATCAGATCCCTTCCCTTTTTTCTATAGTTAACTCAATTTTTATTTTGAATTTGCACGGATGACGTTGAGCGCACCTCCTGACTTATACCATTCAATTTGCTGTTCATTATAGCTGTGATTTGCTTCAATGGTATCCTGACTTCCATCTTCATGGTTCAATACAACATTAAGTGATTTGCCCGGGATAAATTCAGTTAAGCCGTTCACATCAATAACGTCATTTTCACGAATCAAGTCATAATCTTCTTTGTTGGCAAAAGTGAGTGCCAGCATACCTTGTTTTTTCAGGTTTGTTTCGTGTATACGGGCAAATGATTTTACCATAACCACCTGAACACCCAGGTGACGTGGCTCCATGGCAGCATGTTCTCTTGAAGAACCTTCACCATAGTTCTCATCACCAATTACGATACTGCCAATTCCTGCAGCCTTGTATGCCCTTTGTGTAGTTGGGACGGGGCCATATTCTCCTGTAAGCTGATTTTTTACATTATCAGTCTTTTCGTTGAAGAAGTTAACTGCACCAATGAGCATGTTGTTACTGATATTATCCAGGTGACCTCTGAATTTCAGCCATGGTCCGGCCATGGAGATGTGGTCAGTGGTACATTTACCTTTTGCTTTGATTAGCAGTTTAAGCCCTTTGAGGTCATTACCTTCCCAAGCCGGGAATGGGTAAAGGAGTTGGAGTCTTTTGCTGTCTGATTTTACGTCAATAATAATACCGCTGCCATCTTCAGCAGGAGCTTGGTAGCCAGCATCTTCAACTGCAAACCCTCTTGTTGGCAACTCATCGCCACTTGGCGGATCAAGTTTAACAGCTTCGCCCTGCTCGTTGATTAAGGTATCTGTTAGCGGATTGAATGTGAGGTCTCCGGCAATTGCGAGGGCGGTAACGATTTCAGGACTGGCCACAAACGCCAGTGTATTCGGATTGCCATCTGCGCGTTTGGCAAAATTTCTGTTAAAGGAATGGACGATTGTGTTACGCTCCTGCTTTTCAGCACCCATCCTGTCCCACATGCCGATACAAGGCCCACATGCGTTGGCAAAAACGGTGGCACCAATCTGGGCGAAGGTATCAAGGTAACCATCTCTTTCAATGGTGTATCTGACCAGCTCACTACCAGGTGTGATGGTGAATTCAGCTTTTGTTTTAAGTCCCTTTTCAGCTACTTGCTTAGCAAGGCTTACAGCTCTGCTGATATCCTCGTATGAGGAGTTGGTGCATGAGCCAATCAATCCTACTTCCACCTTTGTAGGCCAGTTGTTTTTAGCGGCTTCTTCCTTCATTTTTGAAATAGGCGTTGCCAGGTCAGGTGTAAACGGACCATTTAAATGTGGCTCGAGCTCGCTGAGGTTGATCTCAATAACCCTGTCAAAGTATTTTTCCGGGTTTGCGTAAACTTCTTGATCTCCAGTGAGGTAAGATTTAATTGTATCAGCTGCTTCTGCAACTTCGGCTCTACCGGTAGATTTGAGGTAACGAGACATGCTTTCATCGTATCCAAACGTGGAGGTAGTTGCACCTACTTCTGCACCCATGTTACAGATAGTGCCTTTACCTGTACAGCTCATGCTGGTGGCACCTTCTCCGAAATATTCTACAATGGCATTGGTACCACCTTTTACAGTAAGGATACCTGCTACTTTCAGGATAACATCCTTGGGGGATGCCCAGCCACTTAGTTTTCCTGTAAGTTTAACACCAATCAGTTTGGGCATCAGTAATTCCCAACTCAATCCGGCCATAACGTCACACGCATCAGCACCACCTACACCAATGGCAATCATACCTAAGCCACCTGCGTTTACGGTATGTGAATCCGTTCCGATCATCATACCACCTGGGAATGCATAATTTTCAAGTACAACCTGATGGATTATACCTGCTCCCGGTTTCCAGAAGCCAATACCATATTTATTGGAGATCGAAGAAAGGAAATTATAAACTTCTTCGTTTTCTGAGACAGCCTTTTTCAGGTCAGTTTTACTTTCTTCCTTTGCAACAATGAGGTGATCACAATGAACAGTAGAAGGCACTGCAACCTTTTTGCGCCCGGTTGTGTCAAATTGTAAAAGGGCCATCTGTGCTGTTGCATCCTGCATCGCAACCCTGTCTGGTGCAAAATCCACATAGGCTTTACCCCTTTCAAAATCCTTGACTTCAGAACCTTTCCACAGATGGGCATACAATATTTTTTCAGCCAGTGTTAATGGTCTGCCGAGAGCAGCCCTGGCGGCATCAACCTTAGCAGGCATTTCCTGGTAGGTTTTCCGAATGAGGTCTAAATCGAATACCATGGTTTATTTTATTTTAATTTTGCTGTGCAAAATTAGTCAATTCAAAGGCCCTTACCAACTGTTCATTAAATAATAGGATTAATTATCTTTATGGCATGGATAAGTTTAGAAATTTCATAGAATGGCAGGTTTTGGGCGTGTGTACCCGGATAGGTGAGAAGATGGGTATCCCTACATTCACCATTAGAAAATACTTCATATACATATCCTGTTTAACCCTGGGATCACCTGTTATTTTTTATTTTTTTCTTGCATTCTGGATGAATATCAAGCGATATATCGGAATGGGTCGCAGAAACCCATTGCGGTATCATTAAATTACAGCTCTTCTGATTTTGATTAATTTTTCCAGAAGTGGTTCCAGTAAATCAAGCTTAAGCATATTTGCGCCATCACTCAATGCTTTGTGAGGTTCGGGATGGGTTTCAATGAACAGTCCGTCTGCTCCGGCAGCAATTGCAGCTTTGGCAATGGTGCCAATCATTTGAGGATTCCCACCTGTTACACCTGAGGTTTGATTGGGTTGTTGGAGTGCATGTGTGCAATCCATGATCACGGGAACCCCTATAGATTGCATGATGGGTATATTCCTATAGTCAACTACCAAATCCTGATACCCGAAAGTTGTTCCCCTTTCAGTTAGCATGATTTGATTATTACCTGTTTTTTTGACTTTGTCCACAGCAAATTTCATGGCTTCCCCGCTGATAAACTGTCCTTTTTTAATGTTTATGATCTTACCAGTTTCACCTGCTGCGATGAGGAGGTCAGTTTGTCTGCATAGAAATGCGGGTATTTGTAAAATATCCGCATAATCCGCTGCCAGCGATGCTTCTGCAGCAGCATGGATATCTGTAGTTGTTGGGAGGTTAAATTGTTTTCCTGTTGACTGCAGCAGATCCAGTCCGGTTTCATCACCCAATCCGCTGAATGATGCAGCACTTGTTCTGTTGGCTTTTCTATAAGATGCTTTGAAAATGTAGGGAATACCCAGATTGCGGCATATATGAGAAACCCTTTCTGCTATTTCATTTAAAAGGGATTGGCTTTCAATTACACAGGGGCCTGCAATCAGGAAAAAGCTGCTTTCGTCATACGTCTGGTGCTCAAATTTTTCTTTCAGAAATTTCTCCATTTTACAAAGATAATCATATGGGTTTTAACTATTCCCGGTTCAGTTTTAATATCGATATTTGCAAATAAAACTCAAGCCTGATGAGAAAAGACAGAATCCTGGTCATTGGTGCAAGCGGACAAATTGGTGTTGAACTCACCCTTGCACTCAGGAAGATCTATGGCGGAGCCAATGTTGTGGCTTCAGACTTGCGAGAGGAGAATGATTTGCTGCGTGGCACTGGTCCATACGTTAGCCTGGATGTAATGAACAAAGAAATGCTTCATGTTCAGATTATCCGGCAGAATATCACACAGGTGTATCTTTTGGCCGCAATTTTGTCGGCTACAGGTGAAAAAAATCCACCATTGGCCTGGAATCTCAATATGCAATCGCTCTTGAATGTACTTGACATCGCCAAAGAAGAGAAATTGGATAAAGTATACTGGCCAAGCAGTATCGCAGTATTTGGACCCACATCGCCAAAATTGGATTGTCCGCAGCAGACGATCATTGAGCCAACAACTGTGTATGGTATAAGCAAATACGCAGGAGAGTTCTGGTGTAATTATTTTCATCAGCGTTATGGTGTTGATGTAAGAAGCTTGAGGTATCCGGGTCTGATCAGTTATAAATCTTCGCCAGGTGGAGGCACTACTGATTATGCTGTTGAAATATTTCATGCAGCCAAGGAGAAAAGCAGCTATAAAAGTTTTCTGGAAGCGGAAACCCGACTCCCTATGATGTATATGCCTGATGCGATCAGGGCCACAATTGAACTGATGGAAGCACCAGCTTCCAAAATAAAAGTCAGAACTTCTTACAATGTTGCAGGCATGAGTTTTTCCCCTGCAGAAATTGCAGCTGAAATATCCGGACATATTCCCAATTTTGAAATTACATATGCGCCTGATTACAGGCAACAGATTGCCAACAGCTGGCCTCAAAGTATTGATGACTCCAGTGCCCGGAATGATTGGGGCTGGATACCAGAATACGACCTTGGTAGAATGACTTCAGATATGTTTTTAAATCTTCAATAAAGTTTTGGTATGCGGTTAAAGAACTATCAGTTGATTTTATTTTTTGTTATACTTAGTGAAAGCCTATTTGCTCAACAACATTATCGGGCAGAAGTAAGGCGGAATGATGGTTTTCATATCGTATTTAGGATAGAAGAGAACAGGTCTGCAGGAAATTTGAAATGGACAATCAGCAACGATACTGAGCGTATACAAATAAATGAAATCCGACAATCAGGGGATTCTCTGTTGGTTGATTTGCCCTTTTTTGAAGCACAACTGAAACTGAAAGTGAACTCCAAAGGTTATCAGGGTGAATGGTACAAAAAAACAGCCACAGGAGACCAATATATGCCAGTGGTAATTACAAAAGGGAGAGAAAGGAATGTACTCAATCTTCCTGGGAAAAATAAGGATTTTAGTGGCAGATGGAGAGCAACATTTCATAAGCCTGATGGAAGGCAATCTCAAATTCTTGCAGAGTTCAGGCAAAAGGGTAATAATATTTCAGGCACCTTTCTTACACCAACAGGGGACTACAGGTTCCTGGAAGGAACAGTAGCAGGAGATTCGATGGTGTTATCAACTTTTGATGGTACCCATGCTTTTTTCTTTGGTGCACACTTGAATGAAAATGGAACAATTGATAGGGGCGTGTTTGCCAGCGGACCGACATATCTAGAAACCTGGACTGCCATAAAGGATAGCCAGATGACTATTGATGAGTCAACCGCTGCCATGCAGTTACGGGGAGATGTGAGTAACCTGGATTTTCAATTTCCAGATCTTGACAGTAATCTGGTAGGTATTAATGACGATCGGTATAAAGGTAAAGTAGTTGTTATTCAGATTATGGGATCATGGTGTCCTAACTGCATGGATGAAACCGCATTTCTGAGTAATTATTACCGCCTTAATAAGGAAAGAGGGGTTGAGGTGATCGGATTGGCATATGAGTACACACTAGATTTTGCAAGAGCCAGCAGAAACCTCAGGAGATTCAAGGACAAGTTTAATGTTGAGTATCCCATGCTCATAACAGGAGTTTTATCTTCAGATACGCTTAAGACAGAAAAAACCTTGCCTCAGATGACTCCTATCAAAGCATTTCCATCAATGATTTTTATTGGGAGGGATGGAAAAGTAAGAAAAACACATGCCGGCTATTCCGGACCAGCAACAGGAGTGCACCATGAAATATTTAAGAAAGAATTTGAAGAAGAAATAAAATTACTGCTCGAAAGTAATTAGGGAAACAATTCTTTTTAATTGAAATACATCTTCATCGTCAAAAGACGCATAGTCGCTGCTGTCTATATCCAAAACACCCCAAACACCGCTTAGATTTGAAAGTGGTAAAACAATCTCACTTTTAGATAAACTGCTACAGGCAATATGGCCGGGAAACTGCTCAACATCAGGCACTACCTGGATTGTGTTTTGCTCCCATGCAGCGCCACAAACACCTTTACCCGGTTTAATGCGTGTGCAGGCTACTGGACCTTGGAAAGGACCAAGTACCAGTTCATTCCCCCTGACAATGTAAAATCCAACCCAAAGGAAGTTGAATTGTTCTTTCAATGCTGCTGCTATGTTTGCAAGATTTGCAATGAGATCGGGTTCCCCTTCAAGCAATGCCTTGATTTGTGGAAAGAGCATTTCATATTGGTCTTTCTTACTTCCTTTCGTAATCGTCAGATCTTCAGCCATAATATTTCGATAAATAAAGCGTCTCCTTCAAGTTATTTTTTAACAAGATCCGCAACTGTTTTGCCTTCCAGAATTTTCAGTGTTGCGTCCCTTACGTCAATCATGGTATCATGTAGACCGCAGTTTTTTTCATCACAATTACTGCATCTTTCATAAAAGTAAAGGCTGGCACAGGGTAACATGGCAATAGGGCCTTCAATCTTTCTTATGATATCAGCCAGTCTGATTTTTGATGGAGAAAGGTTTAGGAAATAACCTCCACCTTTACCTTTTTTACTTTCAAGCATGCCTGCCTTTCTCAGCTCAAGCAAAATGTTTTCCAGAAATTTGAGGGGAATTTTTTTGGCAGCTGAAATTTCAGCAATTAAGACCGGCCCATTATCTTGATTTTCAGCAAGGTACATGAGTGCCTGAAAAGCATATTGTGTTTTCTTATTTAACATTTTTCATCAATTTCCAAAGCCGAGAACATCTTTCATTGTGAATATACCATTTTTCCCATGAATAAACTCAGCCGCCAAAACTGCACCTAATGCAAAACCATTGCGGTTAAATGCATTGTGGACGATCTTGATTTCATCTATGTTTGAATGATAGTTAACCTCGTGCCATCCCGGGTAGGGGTCCGTTCTTTCGCTCACAATCCCAAGTTCGTTTGATGAAATTGATTCTGTATTTACCCATGTATCTTTACGGGGTACATTTTCAATTACCTGTTCAGCAAGTGTTATGGCAGTACCGCTTGGTGCATCTTTCTTTTGTGTATGGTGAATTTCTTTGATATCGATTTCATATTGTGGCTGGCC
>JBDLUZ010000063.1:0-9532 GCA_039805045.1 Bacteroidota bacterium
ACCAGCAGAAGTGATTTTTCAAAAGGGACATCAGCAGCAATTTACTGAACGCTATGGTAAGCGCTTTCATACCTACCAGATAGATCCCTGGATTTTTGACTACCGATATGCACAGGAAAGCCTGCTTAGGCAGTTCGGGACACACTCTCTCAAAGGTTTTGGAATTGAAGCATTTCCCAATGCTGTAATTGCTGCCGGAGCTGTATTGCATTACCTGGGAGACACAGTTCATCCCCATAGCCATCACATTACAACGGTTCACAGAATTAACCGGGATGAATATCTTTGGATGGATCAGTTTACCATTCGGAATCTGGAGCTCGTACAGTCACCTTTTCCGGATGGCGCAACCCTGTTGAAAACAATTGATTCCACTGTATCACCAATGGGTGCCCGTATGCTTAAAAGGTGGGTGTTGATGCCCCTGGTGAACAAAGACCGCATTGAGGAGCGATTGCAACTGGTGGCGGATGCTTTGGAAAACAAAACGTGGCGAACTGAAACCGTTGCTGCTATTCAGGCTTGCGGAGATATTGAAAGACTGGTAAGTAAAATTCCATCTAGAAAAATTGGACCTCGGGAGTTGCTCCATTTGGCAAAAGGATTGACTCAGATTGGGTTGATCAAGTCATCAGCTGTGCTATTAGAAAATGATTACCTGTTGAGACTGGCTGATAACCTCAATACCTGTTCTTACATGGCTGAGCGTATTCTCCGCGAGATTGATGCGGATGCACCTGCTCAAGCTTCAAAACCTGGTGTTATTGCCTCAGGAATATTTGAGGAACTGGATGGCTACAGAGAGCTTGCTCAGGGAGGGAAGCAATATTTACTTGAAATCCAGCAGCGTGAAATCGCTGAAACCGGCATTCATTCATTGAAAATAGGTTTCAACAATGTTTTTGGCTACTACCTGGAAGTGAGTAATGTTCACAAACAGAAAGTTCCTGCTACCTGGATTCGCAAACAAACGCTGGCCAATGCAGAAAGGTATATTACGCCCGAATTAAAGGAATACGAAGAGAAAATAATGGGTGCCGAAGACAAGATGCTGCAACTGGAGGCATCTTTGTATGACAGCTTACTTTCGGCATTGCAGGAATATATCCTGCCATTGCAGCAAAATTCCAATGTGCTGGCTACCCTAGATTGTCTGTTATGCTTTGCTATCAATGCCGAAAGAAACCATTACTGTAAACCACATATTCATGAAGACAGGTATCTGAAACTTGAGGAAGCAAGGCATCCTGTTATAGAGCGGCTGTTGCCAGTGGGAGAGCAGTATATTGCGAATGACCTTACGCTTGATCAGGATGATTGTCAGCTCATCATCTTGACTGGTCCGAATATGAGTGGTAAAAGTGCTTTGCTGCGTCAGACGGCATTGATTACATTGATGGCACATATGGGTAGTTATGTACCCGCTTCCCTGGCTCATATTCCTGTTACGGATAAAATTTTTACCAGAGTAGGAGCTTCCGATAACCTAAGTGGAGGGGAATCGACATTTATGGTAGAAATGAATGAAACCGCCAGTATTATCAATAATCTCTCAGCAAGGAGTCTTGTAGTACTGGATGAAATTGGGCGGGGAACCTCAACCTATGATGGGATTTCCATTGCCTGGAGCATTGCTGAATACCTGCATCAATCGGTTCATCAGCCCAAAACACTTTTTGCTACGCATTATCATGAGATGAATGAGCTGGAATTGCAGCTTCCTCGGATCAGAAATTTTCATATTACACACAGGGAAGTGGACAATAAAATAATTTTCCTGCGCAAATTATCACCTGGTGGCAGTACGCACAGTTTCGGTATCCATGTAGCCCGTATGGCCGGTATGCCTCCAGTGCTCGTTGAAAGGGCCACAAGATTGCTTGAACTACTTGAAAAAAAACAAGGGGGAGATCAAAGTTTTTATGCAGAAGGCTTTGAAATGAGTTCAAATATCCAGCTGTCAATCTTTGATGCACATACAGAAGTCTTCAGTGAAATAAGACAGATGTTGGGTAACATAAACATAGATAATCTTACTCCGGTTGAAGCATTGGTGATTTTGAATGAAATCAAGAAAAAAATCAGGTGATTGTGTTTAAAGCAATGTGGTCAGCTGATTGACTACTGTTTCGATTTCATCTATGGTATTGTATTTACTGAATGAAAATCTGACGGTAGACTGAGGAGCTACATTGAGCGCATTGATAACATGTGATCCCTGATTGGCGCCGCTGCTACAGGCACTTCCACCAGATACACAAATATTATTGACATCGAGGTTAAACAGTAGCATTTCTGTGCGTTCAGTTAACGGGAAACCTGCACTGAGAACAGTGTATAAACTATTGCCTTCAGGATCTCCATTGAATACAATACCGTTTATTTTTTCATTCAGGCGCTTATGCATGTGCATTTTTAGATTTTGGATGTAATTCCTATCCGACTCGTGGTTTTCAATAGCCAGATTCAGTGCTGCAGCAAAGCCTACGATGCCATAAATATTTTCAGTTCCTGCACGCATATTTCTTTCTTGCCCTCCACCATGGATGTAGGGGGAGATTTTATTTCTGCCGTTTACATATAAAATACCTATGCCTTTGGGACCATGGATTTTATGTCCTGCTCCGGTAATAAAATCAACTTCTGTGGCAGATAGGTCAATCGGGAAATGACCAACAGTCTGTACAGTATCGGCGTGAAAGAGGGCACCATGCGATTTGCAAAGCATCCCGATTTTCTGAATATCACTGATGTTGCCAATCTCATTGTTGGCATGCATGAGCGATACCAGTGTTTTTTTACCGGAGGATTTTAGTCTGGATTCCAGGTCTTCCAGGTCAACGTGTCCATTCGGAAGCAGCTTTATCAACTCCAGCTCAACTTCTTTTTTATCTGCCAGAAAAGAACAGGTATGTAAAGTGGCATGATGCTCTATAGGAGATGTGATGATTCTTGTACAGCCCAACTCCCGGACGGAACTAAAAATGGCGGTATTGCTGCTTTCTGTTCCACCACTCGTAAAAAAAATTTCAGAAGGATGCGCTTTTAAATGCGCTGCAACAGATTTTCTGGCTTTTTCAATGGCAAGCCTGTTTTCTCTTCCATAAGAGTAGATCGATGAAGGGTTGCCGAAGTTTTCCAGAAAATATGGCTTCATTGCTTCAAATACTACCGGATCTATTGGAGTTGTAGCAGCATTATCAAAATATATTCTCTGCGCCATCATGCAAGCTTTAAAATACAGTAAGTGTGTGGGTTTACAGTGATTCCTGAATATCTCGGATCAACTTTGAGGCAATGTTATTGGCAGTAGTTTCAAAATTGCTTTCTGCTATGATTCTGATAATTGGCTCTGTATTGCTGGCCCTTAAATGAACCCAGTCGTTGTCAAATTCTATCCTGAGTCCGTCTATGGTATTCATTGGATATCCTTTGTACTTCTCTTTCAGTTTTTCAAATACTTTAGGCAGGGAAGATTGGTCAGCCAACTCTATTTTATTTTTACTGATAAAATAGTTGGGATAGCCATATCTCATTTGCCTGGCAGTTCTTCCGGAGAGTGACATGTGTGTGAGGAAAAGGGCAATTCCGATTAGTGCGTCCCTTCCGTAGTGAAAATCCGGGACAATGATTCCGCCATTGCCTTCGCCACCGATTACGGCATTTACTTCCTTCATTTTGGCTACTACGTTAACTTCACCAACCGCAGCCGGATGGTAAGTGCAACCATGACTTTCTGTGATGTCTTTTAATGCGCGTGTAGATGAAAGGTTGCTGACGGTATCACCTTTAATCCTGCTTAATACATAATCTGCAACGGCAACCAGGGTATACTCTTCGCCAAACATAGAACCATCCTCGCAAACCAATACGAGTCTGTCAACATCGGGATCTACTGAAATGCCAAGATCTGCCTTGTTTGAAACTACTGCAGCTGCAAGTTCACTGAGGTGCTGTGGCAAAGGCTCGGGATTGTGTGCAAAACGTCCGTCTACTTCTCCGTTGAGCACGATGATGTTTTTATGTTCAACGCCAAGTCTTCTTAACAAAGCTGGAACAAAAATGGCACCACTGCTGTTGATCGCATCAACAACTATCTTCAAGTTTTTACTGGCTATGATTCTGCTGTTGACCAGCTGGTGGTCAATTATGGCATCCAGGTGCCTGTCTGCATGGTCATGTTTTTTAACCACCACGCCAGTATGCTCAACTGTAGCAAACTTGATCTGGTTGTTTTCTGCATTTTGAAGTATTTCCGTACCTACCTCTGCGCTGATGAATTCTCCTTTTTCATTGAGCAGTTTCAAGGCGTTCCATTCTTTGGGATTGTGACTTGCGGTAATGATGATACCTCCGGCAGCCTGCTCGGCCACTACTTCAAATTCAACTGTGGGTGTTGTAGATAATCCCAGGTCTATAACTTCAATTCCCATTGCTACAAGGGTCTGTGTCACTAATCCTGAAATCATCGGACCGCTTATACGCCCATCCCTACCAATCACAATTTTTTTATTTCCGCCTGAAATTGCCCATTGACCGAAAGCTGCGGTATATTTTACCACATCCAACGGTGAAAGTGATTCTCCCGGCAAACCTCCAATTGTCCCCCTGATTCCTGAAATGCTTTTGATAAGTGCCAAAGTAATTTATATTAGTACATACAAAGTTACGAAAAAGATGAGCTGATGTGCTTATTTTTGCAGCATGATTCATTTGCAATCGTCCGGGATTCCGTGGTTGCAGCAGCTGCTGCACTGGGATTATCAGCTTATGATTCTGCTGAACAGGCATTTTATTCATCCCTGGTTAGATAATATTGCTTTATTTTTCAGGGAGCCGCTTTTTCACATCCCTTTATATCTGTTTATTATCCTGATGTCCTTTCAGTACCTGGGGAAGAAGGCCTGGTTGTGGGTACTTGGAGGTATTGCCCTTGTGGGTTTTTGTGATGCCCTGAGCAGCCATGTTATCAAGGATTTTTTTGACCGTCCGAGGCCCTGCAGGGATCCGTTTATGGCTGGGAATATCCGTTTTTTGGCAAGGTATTGTGGAGCAAATGGCAGTTTCACCAGTTCACATGCTTTCAATCATTTTGCGTTCGCAACATATGTCTTCCTTTCTTTCAGAAAATATTCCCCTAATTATGGTTTTTTATTCCTTTGGGCAGCTATAATTGCCTATTCACAGGTATATGTTGGGGTGCATTATCCTTCAGATATAGTGGCGGGGGGGATATTGGGGATAGTTTTTGGTAGAATTGGGGCAAGTTTCGCTAAGCAGACCTTATCTTTACCCCATTCTAATATATGAACGAGCTGCTTATTCTGTTTTTCCTTATTCTATTGAATGGTTTTTTTTCCATGGCTGAGATAGCCCTTGTGTCTGCACGAAAGGCGAGGCTCGAAGGGCAGGCCAGCAAAGGTGATAGCAGAGCCGGTCAGGCACTGAAGCTTGCCGTCAAACCAGAATCCTTTCTCTCTACAGTCCAAATAGGGATCACCACCATCGGTATTTTCACCGGTGTTTATTCAGGGGATAAAATTGTGGATGATGTTGCAGGATATTTTGAAGGCAACGGAATGATGGTGACCTACAGCAAGGAAATTGCCACAGCTCTTGTTGTAATTCTTGTTACTTTTTTCTCCCTGGTTTTTGGAGAACTTGTTCCGAAGCGAATTGGGCTGGCTAATCCAGAGGGTATTGCCAAAAGTGTAGCAGCACCTATGCGGGTGATTTCGCTTTTTGCCCACCCATTTGTATGGTTGCTGTCTCATTTCTCCGGATTCATCCTCAAGATCATGAGGTTGAAATCTGATGAAGGTCAGGTAACTGAAGAGGAAATCAAGGCCATCATCAATGAGGGTACCGAGCATGGGGCCATAGAAGCCACGGAGCAGGAGATCATCCAGCGGGTTTTCCATCTGGGAGATAGGAATGTAACTTCACTGATGACCCATAGAAGTGATGTAGTATGGTTTGATGTAAATGACAATGAAATCAATATCAGGGAGAAAATTGAAAGTGAGCCACATTCCATTTATCCCGTTTGCGATAAATCCATAGACAACATTAAAGGTATTGTGTCAATCAAGGATATGTACATCACGCCTGATGATGTCTCATTCAAGCAGGTGATGAAAACTCCTTTGTTTGTTCCTGAAAATATTACCCCCTATAAGCTGCTGGAAAAATTCAAGCAAACCAAGATACATACCAGTTTTGTAGTGGATGAATATGGAACACTACTCGGACTGGTTACCCTCAATGACATCATGGGTGCCATTGTTGGAGAACTTCCTCAAGATGACAGTGAAGAATTTGAAATTGTGGAAAGAGAGGATGGCTCTTTTCTTGTTGACGCACAGATTCCTTTCTATGACTTTTTAACACGTTTCGAAAAGGCAGACTGGATGAATGAGGGGGAACAAGAGTTTGATACCCTGGCAGGCTTCATCCTCCATACGCTTGAACGCATTCCCTCAACCGGTGACCGCCTAGATTGGAAAGGTTTTGCTCTTGAGATTATCGATATGGACGGGCACCGGATAGATAAGATACTTGTTAAGGTTTCGGATGAAATCCGAAATGAAATGGACGAAGAATAATAACTTATGGAACTGTCTCTTCAAGGTAAAACAGCATTGATCTGCGGTAGCTCTCAGGGTATTGGTAAAGCGATTGCATTAGAACTGTCAGCACTTGGCGCCACATGCTTACTTTTAGCCAGAAATGCAGAGCGATTGCAGGCTGTATTGGATGAATTACCCCAAACGCATGGTCAGCAACACCAGTTTTTTGTGGCTGATTTTCAGGATGTGTCAGCCCTGAGTGATGTCATGAACCAGATCATTGCAGAAAATAACATAGACATCCTGATAAACAATACAGGCGGCCCCGCAGCTGGTCCAATTGCTACTGCACAGCCATTTGAATTCGAAAATGCTTTCCGCCAACACCTTGTGGTTAACCACATGCTGGCTCAGGCAGTAATCCCTGCCATGAAAGAAAAGGGATGGGGAAGAATCATCAATATTATTTCCACATCTGTTCGCATTCCGCTTGATAACCTTGGTGTTTCCAATACAATTCGCGCAGCGGTAGCTTCATGGTCTAAAACCATGTCTAATGAGCTGGCACAGTTCGGCATAACGGTGAATAGTCTTTTGCCTGGATTTATTGCAACATCCAGGCTTGATGCTGTTGCACAAAGTTTTGCAGAAAGGGAGTTAGTGAGTAAAGAGTCGATGATAGCTAAGATGCAAGCCTCTGTTCCGGCAAAAAGGTTCGGGGCTCCTCATGAAATAGCTGCTGTTGCTGCATTTGTAGCCTCTCCGGCAGCTGCTTACCTGAATGGCATATGTATCCCAGTTGACGGTGGCAGAACTGGAAGTATTTGAGTATGGAAAGCACAGCTACATGGCAACAGCAAGCGGCACATTACGATCTTACAGATCCGGTAGGTAAATTCAGAAATGAGTTTAAAATTCCTGAAGCTGCGGGTAAGCAGCGTATTTATTTCCTGGGTAATTCACTTGGTTTACAACCTAAATCTACTGCAAAGGCCATTGACGTTGTTCTTGAACAATGGGCCAAGGAAGGTGTTGAATCCTTTTTTCTGGGAGATGATTCCTGGATGAGTTTACACAATAGGCTCCTGAGGACTCTCGCTGACATTACCGGTTCATTCCCCCATGAATTGTCTGTCATGAATCAGCTTTCGGTCAATATTCACCTCATGCTGGTGAGTTTCTACCGTCCTGACGGGAAAAAAAGGAAAATCCTGATGGAGTCGAAAGCATTTCCAAGCGATCAATATGCAGTCAGGTCGCACCTTGCCTATCTCGGACTCAATCCAGATGAAATAATTGTAGAAGTAAACTCCGGCAATGATCTTGAAGCCATTGCGGATGAAGATATCATCAATGCCATAAGCAGACATTCCGGAGAAATTGCACTTGTTCTCCTTGGAGGAATTAATTTCTATACGGGTCAGTTTTTTGACCTGGGTGCAGTTGCCCTTGCCGCAAAGAGGGCTGGGGCCTTGGTTGGATTGGATCTTGCGCATGCTATAGGAAATGTTCGGTTGGCTTTGCATGACTGGGAAATTGATTTTGCGTGTTGGTGTTCTTACAAATACCTCAATGGTGGTCCGGGTGCAGTTGGCGGAATCTACATTCATGAAAAATACCATCATCAGCAAGATATTCAAAGGTTAACTGGCTGGTGGGGCAATAAACAGGAATCCCGTTTCCAGATGAACGAAAGGTTTGAACCCGAATCTGACGCCACTGCATGGCAGCTGAGTACTCCGCCGGTTATGCTGCTTGCTGCTTTGCAGGCTTCCCTTTCAATTTTTGATGCTGCGGGCTGGCAATTACTTTTGGAGAAGCAAAAGCTCATGCAACAGTGTCTCGCTGAATGGGTTGAAGCCCTTGGTGGAAAGCACTTCAGGTGCATCACGCCCGCTTCCAGAGGTTGTCAGCTTTCGCTCTTGTTTCCTGCAAAAGGGAGAGCGGTTTATGAACAATTATTTGCAAAAGGATTCATGGTAGACTGGCGTGAACCCAATGTCATCAGGCTGGCACCGGTTCCCTTGTACAACACATTTACTGAAATATGGCAATTTAGCGAGGCGCTAAAAGAGATTCTCCAGGAATTGTTTTCAGCTGAGGAGCCATTCGGACAAATAAATTAAATTGAAATGAATAGAGCAGAACTGGTTAGTCAGATCAGGTCAAAGGGCACTTACCTGTGTGTTGGGCTGGATACAGATCCATCTAAAATTCCAGATTTTTTGCATCAAGAAAACGATCCGGTTTTCGCATTCAACAAGGCTATTATTGATGCAACTGCACCCTATTGTGTAGGTTATAAAATCAATACGGCCTTCTATGAAGCCCAGGGTTTAAAGGGGTGGGAAAGCATGGAGAAAACAGTCAACTACATTCCCGAAACTCATTTCAGGATTGCTGACGCCAAGCGGGGCGATATCGGCAATACAGCCACACAATATGCCATAGCCTTTCTTCAGCATCTTCCTTTTGATGCCATCACCATCGCACCCTATATGGGTGAAGACAGTGTGAAACCTTTTTTACAGTTTGAAGGGAAATGGGCAATTGTACTCGGACTCACTTCCAATCCGGGTGCAGCTGATTTTGAATTGAAGGAGTTGAATGGGGGAGAACGGGTTTATGAAAATGTAATTAGAACAGTTGCCGGTTGGGGTACAACAGATAACCTCATGTTTGTAGTGGGAGCCACCCAGTCGGATGAGTTTCTCAATCTCAGAAAAATATCGCCAGATCATTTTTTTCTGGTTCCTGGCGTGGGTGCGCAGGGTGGGAGTTTGGCAGAAATCTCGAAGAAAGCCATGAATGGAGATGTTGGCATACTGGTTAATTCCAGCAGGGAAATCATCTATGCTTCTGCGGGGAGGGATTTTGCATCAGCGGCAGGAGAGAAGGCTGCGGCCTATGCTGCTGAAATGTCTCAGTATCTTTAAAACTATAACTCAATAGCCATGGATCAA
>JBDLUZ010000064.1:0-9392 GCA_039805045.1 Bacteroidota bacterium
GCTACCGCAAGATTCAAGCCATTGGCAGCTTGCACACATGCAGTTAGCCAGAGATAGCAACAGGCTTACGACGCCATATATACCAATTCCAAATAGTATTTGGACATTCTCAGCTTTGCATCCTGTGGCCTTATCACAACAAAACATCCGACTCAGAACGCTTCAAACAGGCAACAGTAATGCGCTCGGCTGGGAATTGGATGACCCTGAAAATTTCACAACATTCCACATTGAGATCAGTGAAGACGGACAGATTTTCAGATTTTATGATTCATTTCCGGCACTTGAAAAAAAAGTGAATCAGACCTATGCATTCCAACCAAATTCCGGACTACGCGGAAAGCTTTTTTTCAGGATTAGGGGAATATATGATGCCTTGTCTATAGCTACATCCAATGTTACTCACCTAAACTTCGATGCGCCAATAATACTTTACCCCAATCCGGGTAACAATAAAATTTTCATCAGCTGCAGATCCAGAGACATCAAGCAGATCAGCATACTGGATACATTTTCGAAAACCTATCAAACACAAACGGAAGATTATGGCAACCTCACGGCTGTAAGAACCACTCACCTGCCCCCTGGAACCTACAGGATTCTATTGCTAAAAGGCGAAAAATGGCAGGTATTTTCTTTTGTAAAAAGGTAATCAGACTGAAAAGCTTTCACCACATGCACAAGTTCTGCTGGCATTGGGATTGAGGAAATGAAAACCTTTCCCGCTGAGGCCATCTGAAAAATCCAATGTGGTATCGAAAAGGTACAATACACTTTTCCGGTCTGTTACCAAGCGCATGCCTTTGTCTTCAAATACCTGATCACCTGTTTTCAGTTCATGGTCAAAATCCATCTTGTAACTGAGTCCGGAACAGCCACCGCTGACAACACTAACCCTTACAAAATGGTCCTCGCCCATGCCATCATCAGCCATCAGTTTTTCCACACGGGCTTTTGCCTTGTCACTGATATAAATGCCTTTCATCACGGTAATTGTTTCCATACAGTCAGGTTTCACATACAAAGTTACGAAATCCTGCAGATTCAGACAGCCAGGGGATGAAACCAGGATGCTACCGGCTTAAACCCGCCGTTGTGGAACATCTTCCAGGTCTGGCTCACCTCACGCAGCTGTTCCACACATTGTTCGACATGCAGCAGAGCCCTGTCAATATCTTCTATGGAAGTATGCAGTCCCGGTGAAAAGCGGATGCCAGCCATAGCCTGTTGCTGCCCATGGCCCATGGCGGTAAGCACATGAGAAGGCTTGCCTGATCCAGAGGAGCATGATGAACCGCCTGTTACACACAGTCTTGTGTTTAAACTGGCCAGGAGCGGACCACCTTCCAGGTACCTGAATGAAGCAGAGGTGATACCGGGTACCCGCAATACACCGCTGCCGTTTAAAATAATTCCCTCCATGGCTGCAAGCCTGTTTTCAAAGTAGGCACAGTTTTCTTGGAAGAGCCGGAATAAGCTTACATGGTTTTCAAGAGTTCTGAGCGCAGCTGCCATGCCTACAATACCTGCAACATGGAGCGTACCGCTTCTGAGTCCTGATTCCTGTGCACCGCCATCTATGAGCGGTAAAAGACGGGTAACCTTACCTGATGTATTGAAATACAGTGCCCCGATCCCTTTGGGCCCATAAAATTTATGTGCAGCAAAACAGCAGCAATCAATTCCAAAATCTGCCGGATGAAATGGGAGTTTACCTATTGTCTGGGTGGCATCACATACCAATGGAATGCCATATCTATTGCAAATTTCACCTATAGGCTGCAGGTTATGCACCACGCCTGTTTCGTTATTGGCATGCATGACTGCTACCAGGAGTGTGTCTTTGGCAATGGCAGCTTCAAGTGAGCCAGGCGGAATACAGCCGTTTGCATCCACCGGCAAAACCGTTAAGCGATATCCCAGCGATTCCAGCGAAAGACAGCACTGCAAAACAGCACTATGCTCGGTGGCGCAGGTGATGAGGTGACCTTTCCCCGCAGCCAGCGCGATACCCTTGATGGCCATATTGATTGCTTCCGTTGCTCCTGATGTGAAATATATTTCATGGGGTGCAGCCGACAGAACAGACGCAATTGTTTCCCTTGAATCCTTTACAGCTTTTGCCGCATACTTGCCAGCCTTATGCACTACTGAACCTGGATTACCCGGATGCTGGGTAAAAAAAGGCATCATGGCCTCCACCACTTCAGGGAGGCAGGGTGTAGAAGCAGCATGATCCAGGTAAATACAATCTTCCATGGTATGGGGAATCAGTTGTAAATTTATACTTTCCATCCGTAATACTTAAGCTGATGCATAAAATCGATCATATCGCACTTGCGGTAAAATCTCTTACAAATTCTATTCCCCTCTTTGAAAAACTGTTGAATACCCCTTGTTACAAAACTGAAACAGTTGATGCGGAAGGTGTCAACACTGCTTTTTTCAAAACCGGAGATTCAAAAATAGAGTTACTGGAAAGTATCGATCAGGAAGGGGTAATTGCAAGGTTCATTGGTAAAAAGGGAGAAGGCATGCACCATATTGCCTTACTGGTGGAAGATATATACAGTGAAATTGATCGGCTCAAGGAAGCAGGATTTATTTTCCTGCATGATGAACCCAAAAAGGGGGCCGACAACAAACTGATTTGCTTCCTGCATCCCAGCTGCACCAATGGCGTCTTAACAGAACTTTGTCAGGAAATAAAGTGACGATGCCCATGCCAATCAGGCTGTGATATTGAGTATTTCAACCGCATTCTGGGCAGCAATCTGACTGGCATCTTTTTTATTAAATGCCTTGCCCTCCGCGATGGCTTCACCATCAACTACAGCAGCAACGGTGAAAAGACGCCTGCCATTTTCCATTTTCTCATCCAGGGTTTCAAATTCCAACATTTTGCCATTGCGGTTGGCCCAGCTGTATAACTTGTTCTTCTGGTTGATCTCTGTGTTCTCAAGATCTTCGAGGAAGAGATGGGGCAATATGATTTTTTGGAGAACCCATTGTTTGGTTCTGTTATATCCTTTGTCGATATAAATCGCACCAACCAACGCCTCTAGGGCGTTGCCAAAAATCTGACTTGATTTTAAGGAATTATCATGCCTGTTATAGGCTGTAATTTTTTTCAATCCCATCTTTACCGCAATATCATTCAGCACCTGACGGTTAACCATCTTGCTGCGCATTTCGGTAAGAAAGCCTTCGCCCTTGTAAGGATATTTCATGAAGAGGTAATCTGCGATGATGCTTCCAAGTATGGCATCACCCAAATATTCAAGCCGCTCGTTGTTATCTGTGGTTTTTTCCCGAACAGATCGGTGGGAAAGGGCAGCAATGTATAGACTTATTCTACCCGGATTGAATCCAATCAGGTTACACACCTGGTTCAGAAAGATCCTTTTCTTACCGCTGCTGAAAAGATATCGTAGCCTGTATAACAACAGCAATTAGGAATACTTCTTTACGATCAGCGAAGCGTTATGTCCGCCAAATCCAAAAGTATTACTCAATGCGGCCCTGACGATTTTTTGCTGCGGTTTCCAGAATGTGAAATTCAGTTTGGGATCAAGCCCTTCGTCATCTGTGAAGTGATTGATTGTGGGCGGTATAATATCATGGATTACTGCATTTACGCAAGCAATTGCTTCTACAACACCTGCAGCACCCAATAGATGACCGGTCATTGATTTTGTTGAGCTGATATTGAGGTTGTAGGCGTGGTCACCAAAAACACCGAGGATGGCTTTGGTTTCTGCAATATCACCCAAAGGAGTTGAAGTACCATGTACATTGATGTAATCAATATCCTCAGGTTGCATACCCGCTTCTTCGAGAGAGGCGCGCATTACGTTCAGTGCACCCAAACCTTCGGGATGTGGGGCGGTAATATGGTACGCATCTGCAGTAGCACCACCACCAGCAATTTCTGCATAGATTGTGGCACCCCTGCGCTTAGCATGCTCCAGTTCTTCAAGAATGACTGCGCCGCTACCCTCTCCCATTACAAAGCCATCACGATCTTTATCAAATGGACGGGAAGCTGTTTTGGGATCATCATTGCGCTCGCTCAGTGCTTTCATTGCGTTGAATCCCGCAACACCGGCATCACAAACTACAGCTTCACTGCCACCAGCTACCATCACATCTGCTTTACCTAGCTTGATGTAATGAAAGGCTTCAATGAGGGCATGTGTGGATGATGCACAAGCACTGACAACTGCAAAATTTGGACCCCTGAAGCCATGACGCATAGAGATATGGCCTGCGGCTATATCCAGAATCATTTTGGGGATGAAGAAGGGATTGAAACGCGGTGTTCCATCACCTTTTGCATAGGCCATCACTTCTTCCTGGAAGGTGAGCAAACCGCCAATACCGCTGGAGAAAATAACGCCAGTCCTGTCTGGATTAACATTATCCTTGCTTATTCCAGCATGTTTGATGGCCTCATCGCTTGAAACAATGGCCAACTGCGTGAAGCGGTCTACCTTCCTGGCCTCCTTGCGGTCAAGGTAAGCCACAGGGTCAAACCCTTTGACTTCACAGGCAAACTGTGTCTTGAATTTGGAAGCATCAAAAAGGGTGATACGATCTGCCCCTGATGTACCCGCCAAAAGTCCCTGCCAATACGCTTCCGCAGTATTGCCAATAGGGGTTATAGCACCTATGCCGGTAATGACAACTCTCTTCATGCAGTGTGAAATTGTTAAAAAAAAGGGGACAAGCCCCTTAATTACTTTGCGTGTTCTTCAAGATAAGTAACAGCTTGACCAACAGTGGTGATGGTTTCAGCCTGCTCATCAGGAATGGAAATATTGAATTCTTTTTCGAACTCCATGATCAGTTCAACTGTGTCCAGTGAATCGGCTCCGAGATCGTTGGTAAAAGATGCTTCTGCGGTAACTTCATTCTCATCAACACCAAGTTTGTCAACAATAATTTTCTTTACTCTTGTTGCAATGTCTGACATGATTTTGTTTTTTGGTTTATTGGCGCAAAAATAAAGTATTTGTAGAAAAAAAAACGAATAACCAACAAATAGATATGAAATCACTCATTTTCAATCAATTGCAACTGAAAAATACCTTAATTTGTGGCATGGCGTTGAAGATAATAGACTATAACTCTGAACAATACCATCAAATGGTAGCTTTGAGGACTGAAGTTTTGAGAAAACCACTGGGGTTGACTTACAACCCTTCAGACCTTGAAAAGGAAAAGGATGACATCCTAATCGGTGCATTTGAAGATGACCGCATTCTGGGCTGCTGCATCCTCACAAGGCTTGATGAAAAAACCTGCAAACTTCGACAGATGGCTGTTCATCCAAGTATGCAACGCAATGGCATGGGTGCATCTATCATGAATTTCGCTGAAAATGTTGCCAGAGATAGCGGTTATTCAAAAATGGTATTGAATGCCCGTAAAACGGCATCGGAATTCTATGAAAAACTGGGATACCAAGTTAGCACAGGAGAATTTATTGAAGTCAACCTGCCTCACCTGGGCATGATTAAATCAATATTCTAACCCTTTTTCACCTGATCCCGCAGCACTGATCTTGCCGCATCAAGACTTTCCTGATCCGGAAATGCATCTTTGGGTACCAGAAAAAAACTTTTATTATCAAAATAAAGATGGAGAAACCCCGGTGTTTCAAAGTAACTGCTGAATTCTCTCCATGCCCAGCTTTTTTGTCCGCCTACAGCCGTCTCAATAAAAAAATGCTGATCTGTGAATGAAGCCGTAAAGCTATCCTGAAATGTTTTGCTTTTGCGGTAAATGAGCAGTGGCAGCCAGATCCAGAAGGCTACCATCATCGATATCCAAAGCACGGAACTCATCAGAAAGGGCAAGGGAGAGATCAGTTTAAAACCGAACAACACCGCAGCTAAAAGGGCAAAGACGTTGACCAAGATCATCATCAGCTTAATCTCCCTTCTGGAAATGAAATGGTACCGCAGAGCCTGCAGTACCTTTCCTTTATTGTAACTTATATTGATTTTAACCATATTTTCTATTAACTGCATCCCATGCTGTTGCCGCAGTTGAGGCATTTGTAACAAGTTCCGCTTCGTACAGTGATATGTCCGCATGTTGTACACGAAGGAGCATCACTTTGCATACTTTTCATATACTCCTGTGTGCTGTTCTCTGCTTTCACTGCCAATGGAGTCTTCTGCATCTTGGGTGATGGTGTCGCACTGTTTGAGGTTGCTACAACCCTTACATCAGATAGTTCAGGTCCTTCATCATCCCAGGATTCATTGCCAGTATTCATCACCTCAGGTCTGTCCAGCACATGAACGAGGTCAGTTCTGTCAAGGTATTCATACGCAAGGCAACGGAATACAAAGTCAACAATGGAAGTGGTTGATTTGATGTTGGGGTGATCAACCATGCCAGCTGGCTCAAACTTGGTGAAAACAAACTTCTCTACAAACTCTTCCAGTGGAACACCATACTGTAAGCCAACAGACACAGCAATGGCAAAACAGTTCATCAGGCTGCGAAGGGTTGATCCTTCCTTGGCCAGGTCGATAAAGATTTCACCGAGGGTGTTATCTCCGTATTCACCGGTTCTGAGGAACAGTGCTTGTCCGTTGATCTTGGCTTTCTGCGTAAATCCACGTCGCTTAGCGGGCAGCGCTTTCCTTTCTACAATCCTTGAAAGCTGACGCTTCAGTTTGGTATCAGGGGAAGCCAGCATGCGTTTGTTAAGCTCGTTGAGCAACTCGTCCACCGTGAGTTTACTCACGTCTATGAATGCGCTTTCTGCAGATGCAAGCGTTTGCTCATCGGTTTCTTCTTCTGTTGCCTTGCTATCGCTCTTGTTGCTGAGCGGCTGACTGAGCTTGGAACCGTCGCGGTAAAGCGCACAGGCTTTGAGTCCGAGTTCCCAGCTAAGCTGGTAGCAATCCGCAATTTCATCCACATTCGCCTCATTGGGCAGGTTGATGGTTTTGGAAATGGCACCGCTGATAAATGGCTGTGCTGCAGCCATCATGCGGATATGACCATGGGCGTGGATGTATCGCTCTCCTTTCTTGCCACACTTGTTGGCACAATCGAATACGGGATAGTGTTCTGGTTTGAGATGCGGAGCACCTTCTATTGTCATGGTACCACACACATAATCATTGGCAGCATCTACCTGAGCCCCGGTAAATCCGAGTGCCTGGAGCATGTTCCAGTCGAAGTTGAAATATTGTTCAGGCTTGAATCCCAAACGCTGCAGACATTCCTCACCAAGGGTGTATACATTGAAAACAAATCCAACTTCAAAGGCAGCCAGTGCCGCTGCATCGAGCTTTTTGATTTCTGATGCGATGAATCCTTTTTCGCTGAGTGTCTGGTGATTGATGAATGGAGCGCCTGCAAAAGATGCAGCACCAACGGCATATTTGATGATGGCATCCTGTTCAGCTGCACTGTACTTCAAGTTAGCAAGAGCCTGTGGTACAGATTGGTTGATGATTTTGAAGTACCCGCCACCAGAGAGTTTCTTGAATTTCACGAGTGCAAAATCCGGTTCAACACCTGTTGTGTCACAATCCATGACAAGTCCAATTGTACCTGTAGGTGCAATTACGGTTGTCTGCGCATTGCGGTAACCATGCTGCTCACCCATCTCTACAGCGTCATCCCAGGCCTTGCAGGCTGCCTTAAGCAGGTAGTCTGGACAATCCTTGGCCTTGATGCCCTGTGGCTTGATGCTCAACCCTACATAAGCGCCATCAGCATCGTAGGCTGCTGCGCGGTGATTCCTCATCACCTTGAGCATGTCTTCCCTGTTTTCTTCATACCGTGGGAATGCTCCGTGTATTTTGGCAATTTCTGCAGATGTCTTGTAAGAGATACCGGTCATGATGGCCGTTATGGCACCTGCAATACCCCTGGCTTCGTCACTGTCGTATGGGATACCGCTAACCATAAGCATACTGCCAAGGTTTGCGTAACCCAATCCGAGTGTACGGTAGTCATAGCTCAGCTGCGCCACTTCCTGACTTGGGAATTGGGCCATTAGTACGGAAACCTCCAGTACAGTTGTCCACAACCTTACAGTATATTCAAAACCTTTTACATCAAACGTGTTATCAGATTCGTTGAAGAACTTCCTGAGGTTGGCAGAAGCCAGGTTACAGGCTGTATTGTCCAGGAACATGTACTCACTGCATGGATTGGAGGCCCTGATGGGTCCGCCTTGCGGACAGGTATGCCACTCATTGATTGTGGTATCATACTGGGTTCCCGGATCAGCACAACGCCAAGCGGCATAAGCTATTTTATCCCACAGTGCTTTGGCAGGCAACTTCTTCATCACCCGCTTATCCATTCTGCCAGTCAGTTCCCAATCTTCACCTTTCGCCAGTTTCTCAAAGAAAGCATTCGAAATACGAACTGAGTTATTGGAGTTTTGTCCGCTTACCGTTCTGTAGGCCTCGCCTTCATAATCACTGGAGTAACCTGCCGCAATCAGGGCAGCAACCTTTTTCTCTTCTTCAACTTTCCAGTCAATGAACAATTCTATCTCCGGGTGATCGATATCCAGACATACCATTTTAGCAGCCCGGCGGGTGGTTCCACCACTTTTGATGGCGCCAGCAGCGCGGTCACCAATTTTCAAAAAGCTCATCAAACCTGATGATGTTCCACCACCGCTGAGTTTTTCGCCTTCGCCACGCAGGTTGGAGAAGTTGGTTCCCACACCAGAACCGTATTTAAAGATCCTGGCTTCCCTGACCCAGAGGTCCATGATGCCACCCTCGTTAACGAGGTCATCATCAACACTCAATATAAAACAGGCATGCGGCTGAGGACGCTCGTATGCTGATGTAGACTTCTTAAGCTGTCCGTCTGTCTGGTCAACATAATAATGACCCTGTGGCTTACCCTTGATGCCGTAACTCTCATGGAGTCCTGTATTGAACCACTGTGGTGAGTTTGGAACGCAGGCCTGGTTCAGGATACAATAAACAAGCTCTTCATAGAAAACCTGTGCGTCATCGGAAGAAGCGAAATAACCGTAGCGCTCACCCCATACCCTCCAACAGTTAGCCATCCTGTGTGCTACCTGCCTGGCTGAAGTCTCTCTCCCCAGGGAACCATCGGGCTGAGGCACACCTGCTTTTCTGAAATATTTCTGGGCGAGGATGTCTGTTGCAATCTGGCTCCATTGTTTGGGCACTTCCACATTATTCATTTCAAATACTACTTCCCCAGTTGGATTGCGGATAACGGACGTGCGGTAGTCGTAGTCAAACATCTCGTAGACATTCGTTTGGCCCGCAGTAAAATGTCTTTCGAACTTTAATCCCTGACCGGCTTTTTGGGTATTGGTTTTGTTTGGCATATTGCTAAAATCTTATTGTTTAAATGGGGAACTT
>JBDLUZ010000065.1:0-11145 GCA_039805045.1 Bacteroidota bacterium
GCTACCAATAAATCTGGCCGTCTGCAACCTGAGGCTAATAATGTATACAGAGCCCACTTCACTGATGCCCTTTGGTCTACAGGCTATAATGGTATCAATCAGGCCAACCTCATCCTGGAGGCTGTTCCATCAGTAAACGCCCCCGGTATTACAGCTGCAGACAAGGCTTCCTGGACTGCTCAGATGCAATTTTTACGTGCACTTTATTATTTTGACATGATTAAGGTTTACGCCTACATACCGGGAGCAGTTGTTGCAGCCCAAGACAAAGGCGGCATTCCAGTGATCACAAAAGGAATAAGCAGTTCTACTGCTGCGCTTGAGCTACTCCCTTCAAGAGCCCCAATTGCTGATGCATATAAGTTAATCATCAGTGACCTGTTGGCTGCTGAAGCTGCTTTGTCATTCCCTGGCTTAGGTGTAAATTTTGCCAATAAAGCTGCAGCTCAGGCGATGCTTTCACGGGTTTACCTGTACATGAAAGATTATGCCAATGCAAAAAGATGGGCTGATGCCTGTATCACATTGGCTGGAAGCAGGCTTTCCAGTGCAGGAACATATGTTGCACAATGGAGAGGTTCTACACATAACGAAAGTCTTTTTCAGCTTGTTTATGCAACTAATGGTGAGAATGTTGGCGTAAATGAATCACTTCAGACATCTTTCTCCACCCTTACAGCTCCAGGCAACACAACCGTAACAGGTGGTTTCGGTGACCTCGTACCAACTCTTAGTCTGATGAATGAACTTGGCATTTCACTGAATGGTGGCAATACCACTGCCAATTTCAGCCTTTCTGTAACAGGTTTGACAAGAGGTTCTGATGTAAGGGCATTGCTCTATGAAGCCGGAACAACTGGTCGCGGTGCATCAAAAGTTGAGTGTACGAAATACATTGGTAAAAATGGTTTCATCAATCTCGATAACGTACCAGTTGTAAGGATTGCAGAAGTGTATCTGAACAGGGCTGAAGCGATGTCTACACCAGGATCACCGGTATTCAATGAAACTGCAGCACTGGCTGATCTGAATACACTTGCCTCCAACAGGGGATTGACTGCCTTCACCCTTACCGGCTCAGCACTTTATGAAGAAGTATTGAAACAAAGGAGGCTTGAACTCGCCTTTGAAGGACATCGTTTCTTTGACTTGAAACGTCTTGGAAGAGATCTTGTTAAAGCCCCTCATTACAATACCGTAGCCTTCACCGATATCAGAATTCTTGCCCCTCTCCCACAAAGGGAAATTGATGGAAACAAGAGTATGGTACAAAACGCTGGATACTAAAATCAAGAAACATGAAAAGATTACAATCATTTATCATAGGAATAATAGCCATTGCTTTGCTTGATGGCTGTATCAAGAATGAGCTGACGGTATTCACTGCAGGAGTTGTTGAATTCGATGCTGCATCTTGGAATGCAAATGGTGCTGGGCTTACATATCCTATTCTGACAAGAATCCCGGGCTATGGAAGAGTTGCCAACACATCAGATGCCTTGCTTACAAGAACAAATACTGGAATCAAAAAATTCAGGATCAATCTGGTAGGTCAGCAACAGCCTACAGACATTGATGTTTTTGTGGTGCTTGGTGCAGGAACAACTGCGCAGGTTGACAAGCATTTCAAGATCAAAACTCCGGTTAGAATTCCTGCAAAATCAAGCTTCGGTGAACTGGAAGTAGAAATTCTGAATCCGGGCACAGCGTCATCCACACCTGTTGACCTGAACCTCACCCTCAGCGGAGGATCAGGCACTGTAAAGGTGAGTGAGAACTACAAAACAATTGGATTAAGGATTTCCCAGTTGTAATAGCTTTTCTGGAATAAAAAAGGGAAGGGCCGGATCAGTTGATCCGGCCCTTCCCTTTTTTTTCAAAACCTCATTGAGCTTGGCATGAAGTTCAGAGCCTCTAAGGTCTTTGGCAATAACTTTCCCTTCGGGGTCAAGTAACACATTAAAAGGAATCCCTTCAATACCATAAAGGGGAACCACTTTACTGTCCCAGAATTTTAAATCACTAACATGACTCCAGGTCAGCTGATCATCGGCTATGGCTTTTACCCAACCTTCCTTTTCTTTATCCAATGATACACCCAGAATCGTGAAATTTTTATCTTTAAACTGCTGATATGCGCTGACCACATTGGGATTCTCATTCCTACAGGGTTTACACCAGCTTGCCCAGAAATCTACCAACACGTATTTGCCCCTCAATGATTTCAATGAAAATGGTTTACCATTCACATCAGGCAATTCAAAATCAGGTGCTTCCTTACCAACCAAATCACCGGTTTGGGGTTGTAACATAGCCTTATTGAAGTCTGCAGCCAGTTTGGTGATGCGCGGGTACTTTTCAAACCGCTTAGCCAAACCTTCCATAACGGGTTTTACCTGGTCTGGTGATACCAGATTTTGAGACATGCCCAGCGCATACATGGCAACAGCAGGTGATGTTGTTGAATCGGCATAAGCAAGCAAATAAGAACCAGCTTCCGTTGCATTTTCCCTAAACTGATTTTCCATTGAAACCCTTGCACTATCCATGACTTCACCTTTTGCAATAATCAGATTTTTGAGGGAATCAATCCCTTCGAGGCGTGCATTGAAACCGGCAAGAAGATTCTTAAAAGAAATACTTCCAGCTGAGTTTGTAGAATACTGGTTTGCATTGGTCCAGTCAACATCCATTTCTATTTTCTGCCTGTCGGGAATAACCAAAAAATACATCTCATCTTTCTCAAAACGAATCCGATACAGTGATTCAGCATCCTGTGCACCACCATTCAGCTCAAGACTGACATCACCTTGTGTAGCAGTTACCGTATCAAGTGTTAATGGTTTTGCCTCCAGATCTATTACGTCGAGGTAAACAGCCTGAGCCTTCGGCAGATTTTTGAGATTAAGCCGGATACTGACATTCTTTTGCTTATCAGTGCATGATAACAAGGCCCATGTCATTAAAAAAAATGTGGCCAACTGGATTTTCTTCATGTTATTGTTTTTCGTTTAATACTTTATTGAGCAGTTCTGTACTGCGTTTGGGATCGGCCTTGCCCTTAGAAATCCTTTTCACTTCTCCTACAAATAGGCCTATAAGTCCTTTCTTCCCCTTCCTGTATGCTTCAACCTTATCAGGCATGGACATGATTACTTCATTCACCCACTGTTCAATTTCAGCCTCTCCTGCATCTTGAAGCAAATTCATTGATGTTGCCAGCTGAACAGGATCAATCTCCGTGTTGCTGAGCAACGGCGGTAATATCTTTTGTACTGCCAGTGAAAAAGACAATTGTCCACCTGCAACAAGATCCAACAAGCCGTACCATTGAGATTTGGTAATCGCCAAAGAAGACCATGGCTTATTCTGGCTATTCAAGTAGGAACGAACAGGACCAATCAAAAAATTAACCAGTGTTTTCCTATGTGCGGTGCCTTCAGCTAATACCTCAAAAAGTTCATTCAACTCAAAATCTTCTGTGAGTTGGATGGCGTCATATTCACTGAGGTTAAATGCCGCTGTATACCTCAACTGCTTTGCATCAGGTAGCTCTGGCAGCTGGCTCTTTATCTGCTCAATAAACTCCTCCGAAAATTGAAAAGGGGCCAGATCAGGTTCAGGAAAATAACGGTAATCTTCTGCATCTTCCTTCGTTCTGATAGAAAAAGTCACTTCTTTTTCTGCGTCATAACTTCTTGTCTCCTGAATGATGCGCTCTCCCTTGTCTGAAAGAGCTGAAAGCCTGGCAATCTCCAGTTCAACAGCATGGCGGAGATGTTTGATTGAGTTCAGGTTCTTGACCTCCACGCGTGTTCCCAGTTTTTTTTCACCAATGGGTCTAACGGATATGTTGGCATCACAACGCAGGCTGCCCTCCTCCATATTGCCATCACATATTCCAATCCAGCGAACAAGCTGACGGATTTTGGTCAGGTAAGCAGCCGCCTCCTCTGCCGTATGCATATCAGGCTCAGAAACTATTTCAATTAATGGTACCCCAGCTCTGTTGTAATCCAGATAAGTATGCGCTGGACTTTGATCATGCATGCTTTTGCCTGCATCTTCCTCCAAATGAATACGGGTAAGTTTTATATCACGTGAACCTGCAGAAGTGGAAATCCTGACCATCCCTCCTGCACATATAGGTGTGGTATGTTGTGAAATCTGATATCCTTTGGGGAGATCGGGATAAAAATAATTCTTCCGGGCAAAGTAATTGTAGCGTGCAATTTCAGAATGACAAACCAGTCCCATTTTAATGGCATGCACTATCGCTGCCCTATTCATTCTGGGCAGGGTTCCGGGATGACCAAGCGTAATGGCACTCACGTGTGTGTTTGGCGCACTTCCAAAGGCAGCAGAATCTCCAGCAAATAATTTGGAATGCGTATTCAACTGCACATGGACTTCCAGCCCTATTACAGCCTCGTATTTGCTAAGTCCATCAATTGACATCAGTGAAAAATTTAAATTCCTGCAATAAAAAAATGTTATTGTGAAACGCCTAGCAGTTCTTCCAGTTTTGCCTCGAGTGTCTTGCTGTTTCTTTCGCTTACACCAAGTAAACGCAATACAATTTTTCCCTGAGCATCAATAAGAATTTTGGTTGGATAGCCATTTATGTCATAAGTTTTCACAATATCATTGATAGCCGGATCATACAACACCTGCCTCCATGGAATACCATCTTCCTCCACCGCTTTTTTCCATTTTTCAGTCTGTTCAGCCTTGGATTTCGCCCCTGCAACAGATTCATTGGAAATACCAACTATCTCAAATCCGCGTGCCTTGTATCGCTCATAGATGGTCTTCAATTCCGGATGGCTCTTCCTGCATGGGACACACCAACTCCCCCAAAAATCAAGTAAAATGACCTTACCAGTCATGTTCTTTGTATTGACCTCATTGCCATCTATGCCTTCCTGCTGAAGATGCACCACTGGCTTTCCAACCGCAGTTATCTTGTTGTTCTCTATTTTGATGGCAAGTGCCTGACCTGCGCCACTTTGTTTAAGTCTGTCTGTCAATGCTTCAAACCGCCGCTGCATGTCTTCGTTTGACATGACCAGAATGAGGCTGTTCATCATCAGTACACTGGCAAAGGCGTCTGGATGGCTGTCTATGAATTCCATCCGTTTCCGCTGATTCTGCTTTCTAAGAACAGTCATTTCTGCAGTCAGCTTGGCATTTCCTGCCGTATCACTTGAAATTGTTTTACGGTGATGCTCCTGCTGAAGCTTCCAGGTGGCCTCGTAATTCCCGATATCCCAGGATCTGTATGCTTCATAGGTCTGCATTTCCTTGTCTGCGGTAGAAACCTTTGCCTTGAATATTTCCCTGGCATCACCCTGAATTTCCACCTTAGCATTGGCCAACATAAACATCAAGGGTGGAGGAAGTGCCACTGCCCTCCCAATTCGCAAATACAGCGAAGTGTCCAGCACTTCAATGCGAACGATTTGTGGTTCAGCAAAACTTCCCGTCCACATAAACTGGTCTCCTGATACTTCAGTCAATGTATCGACTTTCGATCTGCCATTTTTGGTATAGTTCACACGAACCTTCTTGCCAGACAATCCTTTGAGGTTTCCAGAAACAACAAATGAATCTTGCGAAAAAGCAGCAAATGAAGTAAATATGATCAGTAGGAACAAGTAAACTTTCATACCAAAATTTGGCGTAAGTTACTTAATAATCAGAAACCTGTTTGCTGATGCTTCAATCTATGTTTCAGGCTGCTAAAATAATACAGAACGAACAGCCTGAATAGCTGGTTCTATACCATTCAGATCCTGACCTCCCGCTGTAGCCAATCCTTTTTGTCCACCCCCACCACCTTTAATAAGTCCGGCCACTTTTGACTTTATCAACCCAGCAGCATCGAGTGAAAGCATTGCATGCAGTTGGTCAGAAATACCTATAGCCAAAGCTGCTTTGCCTGCAATACGGGCACCAAGAACAATCACAAGGTTATGGCCAGACATCCGAAGTTCATGGGCCAGTTTCTTCAACATTTCTGCAGATTCAGTGGCTACAACTGCACCTATAAAAAGACAGCTTCCTGCCTGTTCAGCCTTATTCAGCAAATCATCTTTGATAAAACCGGAAAGCTGGTTTTCAAGCTGTTCAATTTGTTTTTTTGCAGCAGCAAGCTCTTCAACCTGATTTGTAACGGCTTTGATGATATCTCTTGGGTTTTTTAACTGCTCGGCAACCTGTCTGATCAGGATCTGCTCACCCTGATGTTGGAGTTCAGCAGACTTTCCACAAACAGCTTCCAACCTTCTAACGCCCGCAGCAACACCAGATTCAGCGGTGATTATACACAAACCCAAATCACCTGTTCTGCCAGCATGGGTGCCTCCGCAAAGTTCAACAGAATACGCAGGATCAATGATAACAACCCGCACCTGATCACCATATTTTTCACCGAACAAAGCTGTAGCCCCGGAGCTTATGGCCGCTTCTTTTTCCATTACCCTGATAACTACAGGTATATTCTGCCTGATCCGTGCATTGACAATTGCTGTGACAGCATCCATTTCTTCCACGGTCATCTTCGCAAAATGCGAAAAGTCAAAACGCATCCCATCTTCTGTAACCTGAGAACCTTTTTGTGCTACATGAGTACCCAATACCTGACGCAGTGCTGCATGAACAAGGTGGGTGAGTGTATGGTGCAGACTGATTTCTGAACGCCTCTCTTTGTTAACTGAAGCGGATACTGCAGCCTGAACAACAGGAGGCATCTGCGCAATGGTGTGTACAATGAGGTCATTCTCTTTTTTGGTATTCAATACTTCCAAGACTTGATCCCCCATCTTGATTATGCCGGTATCCCCAACCTGCCCACCACTCTCCGCATAAAAAGGTGTGTTCTCCAATACCACCTGAAAGCTGGTTCCGTTTTTGGTAGATACACTCCTATACCTGAGCAGACGTGTGTCTGACTCAAGCGTTTCATAACCCACGAAGGAAGTAGCCAATCCTGCCCCTTCTGTAACTTCAACCCAATCTGCCACATCTGATGCAGTTGCAGCCCTGCTGCGGTTCTTCTGTTGCTGCATCTCCTGATCAAATCCCGCTTCATCAACATCGAGTTTATTTTCCTGTGCAATCAAACGGGTAAGATCAATAGGGAAGCCATAGGTGTCGTACAGTTCAAAAGCTGCTTTTCCCTGTATAACACCTGAAGCTTTTGCACCAGCCATCAGGTCGTCCATTTTCTTTAAGCCCTTACCTAGGGTGCGAAGGAAAGTCTCTTCCTCTTCCCTGACCACTTTGGCAACAAAAGCTGACTGCGCCTGAAGCTCAGGAAAAACATCTTTGAATTGTACCGATAATCCAGGTATCAACTCATGCAACATGGGTGTCTTGACATCAAGGTAGGAGTAATAATAGCGTACTGCCCTTCTCAGAATCCTCCTGATCACATACCCCGCACCGGTATTTGATGGGAGCTGACCATCTGCAATAGTAAAAGCAATAGCCCTAATATGATCTGCCAGCACCCTGAAGGCAACATCTTGCCTGGAATCACCAGCTGTGTATTTCTTCCCGGAAATCTCTTCGGTCAGGCTTATTGATCCCGCAAAAATATCTGTATCATAATTGGATGTCTTTTTCTGGAGCACCCTTACCAGTCTTTCGAGCCCCATCCCTGTATCCACATGCGTTGACGCAAGGGGCTGTAGACTACCGTCCTTCAACCTGTTGTACTGAATGAATACATTATTCCAGATTTCAATTACCTGTGGATGATCCTTATTGACGAGAAGATGACCAGGAACAATTTTTCGTTCTTCATCAGGTCTGCAGTCTACATGGATTTCACTACAAGGGCCACACGGACCAGTTTCGCCCATCTCCCAGAAATTGTCTTTTTTATTGCCCATCACAATGTGATCATCGGGCAACAAATGTTTCCAGATAGATAGGGCAATGGTTGAGGCCGGAATATTCTCTTTGGAATCACCCTCAAAAACCGTTGCATACAACCTATCTTTCTCAATGCCATATACATCAGTTAGCAATTCCCAACTCCAGGTTATGGCTTCTTTTTTAAAATAGTCGCCAAAACTCCAGTTTCCCAGCATCTCAAACATGGTATGGTGATAGGTATCCACACCCACCTCTTCCAAGTCGTTATGCTTACCGCTCACCCGAAGGCATTTCTGGGTATCAGCTACCCGGTTATTAGGAGCAGGCTTGTTGCCCAAAAAGTAGTCCTTGAACTGATTCATGCCTGCGTTGGTAAAAAGAAGTGTTGGGTCATCCTTTAACACAATGGGGGCAGAAGGAACAATCTTATGCCCTTTTTCTTCAAAAAATTCCAAAAATCTGCTTCTGATTTCAGCTGATGTCATTTTAACCCTTTTTTAAGTAGACAAAAAAGACGGCAATAGTCTATATTTGCCGAACTTTTAGCGTTGCAAAAGTACATTTTTTAAGGAAGCAAGCAGGTGAAGAAAATCAGATATTACTACAACATCAATACACTCCGCTACGAAAAACAGGTAGTTCCCTTCCGTGTGACCTTGTTCCGGATACTTACTTTTATTTCAGCTGCGGTGGTAACAGGCTTGCTTATTGTGACCTTTGCATTTAAATTCCTTGACTCCCCCAAGGAAAAACTCCTGAGGGTTCAAATCGAAAAAGCTGAAGAACTGAACCGCATTTACGCCTCCCGTTTTCAGGATATCGATGAGCGGATGAAGGAACTGGAAAACAGGGATAATGAAATATACCGGACTGTTTTCGAGGCAACACCGATACCGGATAGTGCCAGAGCCAAAAACCTGGAAGATCGGGAGCATCTGCAAAATGTGGCTAGAATGGATAACAATGAGATGGCTGCCGGCATCTTCAAATCTCTCAACGGGCTCTATAGCAGGCTGGATATACAGGAAAAATCATACAAAGAGATTGAGGGTATGATTAAAAACAAAGAGAAACTGCTTGCCAGCACCCCTGCCATCCAGCCACTCAGCAACAGAGACCTGAATAGGCTCTCATCAGGCTTTGGCTATCGTATTGATCCGGTTTATAAAATGGTTAAATTTCATCCGGGACTTGATTTTACTGCCCCGCAAGGAACACCCATTTATGCCACTGCTGATGGCACCATTGAAACTGCCGGCAATCTGGGTAATGGATATGGCAATCATGTGGTTGTAAACCATGGATATTCGTATAAAACATTATACGGACACATGTCTAGACTAAAAGCCAAAAGAGGACAAAATGTAAAACGTGGAGAGGTTATTGGCTATGTAGGATCAACAGGAAAATCAACCGGTCCGCACCTGCATTACGAAGTATTCAAAGGCAAAAAACGCCTTGATCCCATTTATTTCTTCTATAACGACCTTACACCGGAGCAATACCAGCGTATCCTTAAACTCGCTGCATCCAGAAATCAGTCGTTTGATTAACCTCGCCATGTGTATAACTGGAAGGTATTCTCCTATAAATAGGACTTAAATTTGTTCCCATGTTGCACCAATTGGATCTATTTGGAGGAGAACCGGTTAAGCTTGAGGGAAAACCTCAGCCTGCTGTTTCGCGTGGTGCAAAATCTGCCAAAGAAAAAAAACCTGCAAGTGACATCCAGGAACCACCCAATACAGTGGAGGAACCTGCAACTCCTTTTCTCAACCAGCCTGATTTATTCTCTGAAATAGTTAGCACAGATTCAACAGAAAACATCTCGGATGTTGAGAAACAACAAAAAGTTCAAACTGAACCATCACCGGTTCAGCCAGAAAGCGAACCTGTAATTAGTGCACATGAACAAGACAATGCATTAGAAACAGAATCAGAGATAATAAAAACAGTTCATGCCGAAGGTGGACCAACTAATACGAAACAAAAAAAATCAAAACAAGCGGCAGTTGCATCAGATCTGGCCATACCGATAACTCCCGAAATCCCTGCTGATGAAATTCTGTTTTCCAAACAGTACTACCCTATCAGTGAAGTGGCTGGCATGTTTGGTGTTAACATCTCCCTTTTAAGGTATTGGGAAAAAGAATTTAACATCATCAAACCCAGGAAGAACAGAAAGGGAGACCGGCTATTCAGACCTGCAGATATCAAGAACCTCAAATTGATTCACTTTTTACTCAAAGAGAAAAAGTACACCATCAAAGGAGCAAAAGATTTTCTGAAAAACGGAAAATCTGTTACTGAAAAATTTGAAGCTGTTGCTGTCTTGAAAGGTATTCGTACGATGCTTGTTGAACTGAAATCTGCATTAAGCTAACCGCTTCCCCTCATTACATTGTTGTTTCACCAGCAATAAGAATAGTTCATTTACTTATTTCTGTTGAGGACCTCGTCAATATATACTGGATGATGGTGCTTTGTTTTCATAAATGATTTTTTCGCTTTCCCTAACTGTAATGATGCCAAAACCTGAGAGATGAGAAACTGCGGTAACCCCTGCAGGGCATGCTTATACCTCATCTCCTTTGTCTTCAGCCTTACAATCAAAATGAATCCAAAAACAAAGATCAGCAGGCATGCAAACCAATATAAAGACAACCATGGTCTCCAAAATATATCCATAAACATAAACAGGATAGCAGTACCAATGGTCATAAACAGTGGCGGCCTGATGTTGGCGAACCCAAAATATATCCTGTTAAGATCTAGTTTAACAAGTGCACGCAGAAAAAAATTCAAATTCTGACGCATGTATTTCATCTGTGCACTGATCCATCTTGTTCGCTGACGCTGTAATGCAGTAGCATCTACAATTTTCTCATCATACAAAACAGCCTCTTTGGCGAAAGCAATTTTCTCTACAGCGGAAGCCAGGTGAATCTGCAATTTTTTGTCAAACCCTCCCAGATTATCCAGGTAGGAAATTCCTTCGTAAAGTTTTCTTTCAAATGCGATACCCGCTCCCCATATAGCCGAAGAAAAACCAAGCTCCATGCGCATTTCACGATCAACAAAAAAATTATACAAATCCCCAACGGCATCCATAAGTGCAATAGGTGTTTCTGTATTTTTTGCTTTGAAATCAGATTGTACAACCCTGTAACCTTTCTGAAAATAATTATTCATCACTTCCAGATATGCAGGATGCAAGAGGTTATCTGCATCAAGAATGATGACCACTGAGGACGGATCTTC
>JBDLUZ010000066.1:0-10574 GCA_039805045.1 Bacteroidota bacterium
CCGCATCTTCCTAACGGAGACCATTCACTTTATACCATAAAGGATGGCATTGTAGTTGTCAAAAAAGGTGCTGTTATTCCCAACGGTTTTGTGATTTAATTAATGTTTTTCAGCATATAAAATAAAAATGCTAACTTAGGATTGTGTTTATTTTACACATTAATGCTTGACCAGTATGGAAAAACAACTCAATCCTGCAGAAAACTTGCATAAACCAAACCTGGATTTCTGGCAAATCTGGAATATGTGTTTCGGCTTTTTCGGAATACAATTCGGCTGGAGTTTGCAGATGGGTAACATGAGTGCGATTTATGAATTTCTTGGTGCAAAACCTGAGGATATTCCTGGTCTCTGGCTTGCAGCACCGATGACGGGTCTGATCATTCAACCAATAGTTGGATACTTCAGCGATAGGACCTGGCATCCAAAACTTGGCAGAAGAAGGCCATATTTTCTGATTGGGGCCATTTTAAGTTCAGTTGCCTTGTTTTTTATGCCAAATTCTCCAACAGTATGGATTGCTGCAGGTACATTATGGATTCTTGATTCCTGTATCAACATCTCTATGGAGCCATTTCGTGCTTTTGTTGCTGATAACTTGAATGAAAAACAACGCTCACGAGGATATGCTATGCAAAGTATGTTTATCGGAGGTGCGTCTTTCATAGCCGGGTTTCTGCCAACATTACTGGTAGATTGGTTTGGTGTTTCCAGACAAAAAATCAATGGTGGAATCCCGGAAAATATAGTTTGGTCGTTTTATATAGGATCTGCTGTTTTTTTACTGGCAGTACTTTATACTGTTTTTAAAAGTAAGGAATATCCACCTGAAGAAACCAGTGAACAAGCAAAATTGCCATCTGAAAACATTTTAAGGGAAATTGTAAGTGCCATTGGTAACATGCCATCCCAGATGAAGCGACTTGCCATGGTGCAGTTTCTGACTTGGCCCGGATTGTTCCTGATGTGGTTTTATTACAGCACAGGTGTAGCCGTAAATATTTTTGGTGGAAATGCCAGCGCTTCAGAAGGGTCTGACGCAGCAACGTTATTCAGTCTTGGATTGGAATTAGCCAATACAACGTCTGCGATCCTCAACCTAGTCACGTTCCTTTTTTCTTTTTCCATTCCCTTTATCGTTTCCAAGATTGGAAGCAAACTCACCCATACCGTATGTCTCATTATTGGCGGGTTAGGCTTGATCAGTGTGAATTTTATCACAGAACCTGCTATGTTATTCTTGTCCATGAGCATGGTAGGCATAGCATGGGCTTCCATTCTCTCCATGCCTTATACTATGTTAGCCGGAAGTATTCCCCCTCAAAAGATGGGAATATATATGGGGATCTTTAACTTTTTTATAGTACTACCTGAAATTATTGCATCACTTACTTTTGGTAAAATCATGCAAAACTACCTTGATAATGACCGGTTACTTGCCGTATTAATTGGAGGTGTTCTGCTAATAGCTGCTGCATTACTTTGTTTATTCATTGTTAAGGAGGAAAAAAATTGAATTTTTATGAGGAGAATAGGTAGCATTTTTATTGTATTCATTTTTTTAACTCAGCTAGCTCAAGCCAATAATGAGATCAATTGTTATCCATCACACTGGTGGGTGGGTATGAAACATGCAAACCTGCAGGTGATGTTACATGCCCAAAAGGATTTAAGTAAGTCTGTAAAGGTAAAATATCCTGGTGTTCTTGTTACCAAGGTTTATCAACCTGAAAACAAACACTATTTATTTGTGGACCTTCTCCTTTTGCCAACAGTTAAACCGGGAAGTTTTGACTTTTTATTTGAAGATGGTACAAAATTGACTTACGAATTAAAATCAAGGCAAAAAATACAGTCAAAACCAAGTCAACAAGGTGTCCGATCAAATGATCTGGTGTATTTAATAATGCCTGACCGGTTTGCTAATGGCGATCCTTCCAATGATGCATTCAAGGATCTGCGAGATTCAACTTCAGACAGAAATAATCCGTACAGTCGCCATGGAGGAGACCTTTTGGGGGTAAAACAAAAACTAGACTACCTCAAAGATCTTGGTGTCACCTCTCTATGGATGACGCCCGTGTATGAAAATGATATGCCAAAAATGCAGGAAGGACCCTGGCTTATGAGTGGTTATCATGGATATTGGATAACAAATCCTTATCAGGTAGACAAAAGACTTGGCGGAAATAAGGCGTACCGGGAGCTTGTTGATGCAGCTCATGAAAAAGGGTTGAAAATAGTTCAGGACGCTGTTTACAATCATGTGGGTTCTTACCACCATACTGTCATTGATCTGCCAATGACTGATTGGCTAAACCAATGGTCAACATATACAGGCTCCAATCACCGCGAAGAATTGTTTATTGACCCCTATGCGTCTGTAGCAGAAAAAAAGGTGATGATTGGTGGATGGTTTGTGCCACATCTTCCTGATCTTAACCTGGCAAATCCGTACTGTGCGAAATATGTGATACAAAATAATATCTGGACTACTGAAGAGTTTGGCATTGATGGTTGGCGGGTTGATACCTACAAATATTGCGATGAAAAATTTTTAAATGAAATAAATCATGCATTGCTGAGGGAATATCCCAATCTAACCGTTTTTGGTGAAGCATGGACCAATACTGTTCCTGCAAGTGCTTACTTTACTGAGAATAATATGGATGTCCCTTTCAAGCATAAAATTAAGGGAGTTACTGATTTTCCACTTAATTCAGCAATGTATAATGCACTCAATGATAACTTTGGCTGGACAGATGGTATTATGAAACTTTATATGACCCTTTCTCAGGATTTCTTGTATAAAGATCCATTTACCAACTGTATTTTTCTTGATAACCATGACATGAACAGGTTTTACTCCATGGTTGGTGAAGACATTTCAAAATACAAGATGGGGCTAGGTTTGCTCATGACCCTCAGGGGTATCCCACAAGTTTATTATGGCACTGAGGTTCTGATGAAAAACTACAAAGATCCCAATGATGCTGCCGTTAGAAAAGACTTTCCAGGTGGCTGGGCAAATGATGCCGTAAATAAGTTTAACGTTGCGGGCTTGAATGACAAAGAATCTGAAGCCCTTGCTTTTTTTAAAAAACTAGCTAATTATAGAAAAAACAGTGCAGTGCTTGCCAAAGGTTCACTCAAACAATTTATTCCCCAAAACGGACTTTATGTTTATTTCAGGAAACTTGGTGATCAAAGTATCATGTGTGTAGTCAATACAAATAAACAGACCCAGCGCATTAAAATGGATCATTATAAAGAAGCAATAAGTGAATACAATACAATTCTGGATATTATGAGCGACAAAGGTGAAAGATTGCCATCTGAATTAACTGTTCCGGCATTGGGATTTATGATGTATGAACTGAAAAAATAAATGTCTAATCCAAACGCGCATCAATCCACAAACATTATTAAGCCTTACGAGGAAATACATTTTGTTAATACAAGCGGGACGGTTTGGAACTATTCCATTTTCACAGAGGATGCCATTGCCAATTTCCAAGCTGGCACCCTTTATAATGCCTATAACTACTTTGGTAATAAGCAAATTGTAGTTTTAAGTCAGCCCGGTACATATTTTGCTGTCTGGGCACCCAATGCCACAAAGGTTTCAATTGTAGGTAACTTCAATGATTGGCAAGAGGGAAAACATGAGTTGTTTGTTAGGCTCGATAATTCTGGTATATGGGAAGGGTTCATTCCTTCAATTTCAAGAGGTGAAATTTACAAATACAGTATAACTGGTTTTGAAGGGAAAGTTTTGCAAAAAGGGGATCCTTATGCCCATTACTGGGAAAAAAAACCCCTGACAGCAAGTATTACCTGGAATTTTGAATATGGCTGGAATGATTTAGGTTGGATGGAAACCAGGGAAAAATACAATTCACTTTCCGCGCCTTATGCGGTTTACGAGGTGCACCTGGCAAGCTGGATGAGACCGGATCCCAGTGATGAGGAATCTTATTTCTCCTACTGGCAAATAGCTGAGCGTTTAATTCCATATGTGAAAAAAATGGGATTTACCCATGTTGAATTTATGCCGGTCATGGAGTTCCCATTTGATGGTAGCTGGGGTTATCAGGGGACTGGTTATTTTGCTCCGACCTCCAGATTCGGTCATCCGGAAGAATTTATGGCCATGATTGATGCTTTTCACCAAGCAGAGATTGGGGTTATACTGGATTGGGTTCCTTCTCATTTTCCATACGATAGTCATGGTCTTTTTATGTTTGACGGCACACATACATACGAGTATGCTGACATGCGGAAAGGCTATCACCCGGATTGGAACAGCTATATTTTTAATTACAAAAGGGGAGAGGTAAGGTCTTTTTTGATAAGCAATGCACGATTTTGGTTTGATCATTTTCATATTGACGGACTCCGAGTTGATGCTGTTTCATCTATGTTGAAACTTGATTATTCAAGAAATGAAGGCGAATGGGAACCCAATGAGTTTGGAGGAAATGGAAATTTGGAGGCAATCGCTTTCCTGAAAGACATGAATTCAATGGTTTACCGGGATTTTGAGGGAGTGCAAACCATAGCAGAGGAAGCAACCAGTTGGCCGGGTGTTTCTAAACCAACTTATGCAGACGGATTGGGTTTTGGTATGAAGTGGATGATGGGATGGATGCACGACACACTTCGTTATTTCAAACAGGATCCATATTACAGACAATTTCAACAGGATCAGCTCAGTTTTAGCATGATGTATTTTTATGACGAGAATTTTATGCTTCCACTGAGCCATGATGAAGTTGTACATGGCAAATCTCCCATGATTTATAAAATGCCAGGTGATGATTGGCAGAAATTTGCAAACCTCCGGTTGCTTTATACCTATATGTTTGCCCACCCGGGAACAAAACTTTTGTTCATGGGTAATGAATTCGGACAAACAGAAGAATGGAATTACAAGACCAGTCTGAGATGGGATTTACTTGAACACGAATCTCACAAAGGCTTACAACATTGCGTAGCCGGATTGGCTAAACTCCTCAAAAGTGAAAAAGCACTTCACGAAAGACAATTTAATCCGGATGGATTCAGCTGGCATGACTTATCTCACAGACAAGAATCAGTCATCACATTTATGCGCTTTAGTGCTGAGGGAAATGAACAATTGATGGTGATCCTCAATATGACACCAGTAGAAAGAAAAGATTGGTGTATTCGTGTAGACGAACAATCTAGCTGGACAGAAATTTTTAATAGCGATCATGAATCGTTCTGGGGTACTGGTCACTTCAAAAATGAACAACAGTTGGATTCCATTGCTGATACTGAAAATTCAGATGTCTTTCAGGTAAAAATCAACTTACCCCCACTTGGAGGTATCATACTTAAAAAGGCATAAACGGCTCTTACATTTTTTCTGGTACCTGAATACCTAGCATTTTCATTCCAGAATCCAAAATCGTTGCAACAATGGAAGCAAGCCGGAGACGTAATTCTCTTTTTTCAACAGTTTCAGCATTGACAATGCTAAATGCAGCATAAAATGAATTGAAATTTTGAGCCAGTTGAAAAAGGTAATTGGCTATAGTGGATGGATCCAACGCGGCAGCAGCCTGTTTGATAACCTGATCATAAGTTTCTGCAAGCAAGATCAGGTCTTTTTCCTGCTTTTCAAGGGTGCCATAGTTAGTCAGAGACTGCCCCACAGATGCTTTTCTTAAAATTGATTTTATTCTTGCGTGGGTATATTGAATAAACGGACCCGTTGATCCATGAAAATCAATGGATTCTTCAGGGTTGAAGATCATCTTCTTTTTGGGATCAACTCTCAATAAAAAGTACTTTAATGCTCCAAGCCCAATCATTTCATACAATTGAACCAATTCAGATTCATCAAAGTCTTTGACTTTACCAAGATTCTGTGTATGTTCTCTCGCAATGGATATCATTTCATCAACCAGGTCATCCGCATCTACCACTGTGCCTTCCCTGCTTTTCATTTTTCCTGTTGGTAATTCAACCATGCCATATGACAAATGGTGTATTCCCGGAGCATAAGGTAATCCTAACTTTTGGCAGATAAGTTGTAAGACTTTCATGTGGTAGTTTTGTTCATCGCCAACCACATAAATACTCTGATCCATGGCAAATTCGTCATACTTGCGCTGCGCCAATCCAATATCCTGGGTGATATAAACTGAAGTACCATCTTTTCTGAGAACAAGTTTTTCATCAAGACCATCTGCAGTAAGGTCTATCCAAACGCTCCCATCCTCTTTCTTGTAAAAAACATTTTTATCGAGTCCAAGTTCAACAGTTTCCTTGCCCAAAAGATAAGTTTCACTTTCGTAATACGTTTTAGCAAAATCAGACCCAATACGTTTGTAGGTTACATCAAAACCTGCATAAACCCAGGTGTTCATCTTCTTCCACAATGCGATAATTTCAGGCACACCATTTTCCCAATCCAGCAGCATTTGTTGTGCTTCAAGCATAATCGGTGCTTCTTTTTCAGCTTTGGCCTTATCCATGCCTCCTGCTGTCAGCTGCTCAACTTCTGTTTTGAAGGCATCATTGAACTTTACATAATAGGCTCCTACAAAATGATCACCTTTCATGCCTGTAGTCTCAGGCGTTGCACCATTGGCATACCGTTGCCATGCAATCATGCTTTTACAGATGTGTATTCCCCGGTCATTTACAATACAGGTTTTTACTACATCATACCCATTGGCTTTGAGGATTTCAGCAATACTTCTGCCAAGGAAATTATTGCGAAGATGTCCAAGATGAAGGGGTTTATTTGTATTTGGAGAGGAATATTCCACCATTATTTTTTGTCCGTTCATCGGTGCCTTTCCAAAACATGGATCATGAAAGTGGGCATTTAAAACACGAATCAGGTAATCCGGATTGATTGTGAGGTTTAAAAACCCTTTAATAATATTATATGAAACAAATAAATCGGGAAATTCTTTGACCAGTTCCTCTCCAAGAATATTGCCAAGATGCTCCGGATTGGTTTTCAGTGTTTTTATCAGGGAAAATAAAACGATGGTATAATCGCCCTCAAATTCAGGCTTTGTAGGGTTTACCTGAAAATCCTTTTCTGAAAGTGTTATTCCGTATATTTTATTAACCGCAATAATTGCCTTTTCCCGGATGATTGTATTGAGCATATTTCTGAAATTGCTGCAAATGTACAACTAGTTCATTTTATCTGCCATTGTCTCTGATTTATTGGAGCTATAATATATAAATACGAGGATATGCTTTTCGATATCTGACATTACAGGTTAAACGAACAGGTTCTTTTGGTAACTTTGCACAACATTTTCCATGATGAAGGTTATAGAAGTAAAATCAAAGCAGGACGTAAGGCGATTTTTAGATTTGCCTTTCACCATATATGCGGAAGATTCAAATTGGGTTTGTCCGCTTTTCAACGATATTGAAGCCGTTTTTGATCCTTCCCGTAACAATTTTTTCAGTTTTGGAAAATGTACACGATGGATTCTATTAAGTGATTCGGGAAAAACAATCGGTAGGATTGCAGCCTTTATCAATGAAAAGAAAGCATTTAAAGAGGATATTCCAACTGGCGGTTGTGGTTTTTTCGAATGTATAGATGACGGTGATGCAGCTCAAATACTTTTCAATACTGCAAGAGAATGGCTTAAAGGGCAGGGAATGGAGGCCATGCTCGGACCTGTTAACTTTGGTGAAAATGATATGTGGTGGGGATTATTGGTTGATGGATTTACAGCTCCTTTTTATGGGATGAATTATAATCCTCCTTACTACAGGAAATTCTTTGAGGATTTTGGTTTTGAGGTAAAATATGAACAGATTTCAAATCATATTGAAGTTAAAAAAGGGATGCCTGAAAAGGTAGCAAAAATTGCCAACTGGGTAATCAAAAGAAATGGTTATACATTTAAGCATCTTGATAAAAATCAGCTAGATAAGTTTGCTTCAGATTTTAAGGAGATTTACAATGACTCCTGGAAAGATTTTGAAAACTTTACCCAGGTTACTGATGCTACTATCAGGGAAACCCTTCAGAAGATTAAGCCAGTCATGGATCAAAACTTGATTTGGTTTGCATATACATCTGATAATGAGCCTGTTGCCTTTGTAATGATCTTGCCAGATACAAATGAATTAATCAGGGGATTAAATGGGAAACTGAATCTTGCAGGTAAACTCAGGTTTCTTTGGAACAAATTAACGATCAAACATAAACGCATGCGTGCGGTAATTATGGGAACCAAGGAGAAGTATCGAAATCAGGGATTGGAGTCGTGTTTGTTTATGAAGGTTCAGGAGTACACACATCCGCTGAACCAATATGAAGCGCTTGAATTATCGTGGGTAGGAGATTTCAATGCCAAAATGCTTGCACTTCATCAGGCTATTGGCGCTGTTTATGCAAGAAAACATACTACTTTCATCTGTAAATTCTGAATCAACTCAAAAGTTTACCTTGAAACTTCAAATTGAAACCATTCTTGATTTTTTCTATCCTGTTTTCAGGCGGTTTTTCGACAAAACAACCTACAGATACGCTGTATGTGGTGGAATAAACACATTGTTTGATATATTTCTTTTCTTCCTGTTTTATCACTATGTCTTGGATAAACAGAATCTTCAGCTTGGTTGGTTTGTTGTTAGTCCACACATTGCATCTTTTCTGCTCGCTTTTTTATTGAGTTTTCCTGCAGGATTTCTTTTGATGAGATTCGTTGTTTTCCAAGAGTCGCAGTTGAAAGGAAGGATACAGTTTTTCAGGTATTTTGTTATTGTTCTATGCAGCTTATTGATGAATTATTTCTTTCTTAAGTTATTTGTTGAATACTTTCATTTTTATCCGACCATTGCTAAAATCATCACCACTTTCTTTGTTGTAGCCTTTAGTTATTTTTCACAGCGTAATTTTAGTTTCAAGACAAAGGTTTCTGGATAAAATGGATAAATTGAATGCCCATATGGATGTGCTCATAATTGGAGGAGGACCAATTGGGCTGGCTTGTGGGATATCTTGCAGGCAAAGTGGACTTTCCCATTTGATTGTAGAAAAAGGGGCACTTGTCAACTCCATTTACAACTATCCCCTGAACATGACATTTTTTTCAACCTCGGAAAAGCTGGAAATCGGTGATGTGCCATTTATTTCTCATAATCCTAAACCTACCAGGGCTGAAGCGCTTGAATATTACAGAAGAGTGACAGGTCATTGGAAACTAAACCTTGCGCTGTATGAACGTGTTACGCATGTAATTCGTCAGGAATCAGGGTTTCAGGTTGTTACTACCAAAGAAACTTATACCTGTAAAAAACTGATCATTGCAACAGGCTTTTATGATGAAGCAAACCTGATGGGGATTCCAGGAGAGGAATTACCCATGTTGACGTAGCCATGGAAACATGGCGTAAAGGAGCAGACGTGACGATGGTTGTTCGTGGTCCGCATATCAGGGAATCAGTAAAATACTGGATTAGGCCCGATATCGAAAATAGAATCCAAGAAGGATCCATCAAGGCCTATTTTAATGCACAGTTGAGTAGTATAAGGGATTTTGAAGTTGATATTGAAACTGAAGAAGGTCGCCTCACCATAGCCAATGACTTTGTACTGGCTATGACAGGGTATTTGCCTGCATTTGATTTTTTAACTGCTCTGGGAGTAGAAATTGGGACTGATGAATATCAAACACCCATTCATAATCCGGAAACGATGATGACCAATGTTGATGGAATCTATTTGGCCGGGGTTATCTGTGGGGGATTGAAAACCAATAAATGGTTTATCGAAAATTCACGCATTCATGCAGAACAGATTATTAACCACATTTTAAAAACCGGTTTATCCCAAGCAGGTTAAATTTATAGCTGCCATTTTGTGACATTTTCTCTGTTTTTTTACACCAATTGGCATTGTATTACCGGTAAAACTGACATCTTTTCTTATTTTGACTATCGGCACAGCTCTTGATTATATCAGTTATCTAAATTCACTTATATGGCAAAAATCATTGGAATAGACCTCGGAACAACCAATAGTTGCGTATCCGTAATGGAAGGAAATGAACCAGTCGTGATCGGACCACGCCCAGTGTGGTTGCATTTCTGAAAAACGGTGAGCGCAAAGTAGGAGACCCTGCAAAACGTCAGGCAATCACGAACCCGATTAACACAATCACCAGTGTCAAGCGGTTTATGGGAAGACGCTTTGATGAGGTAACTGAAGAAATCAAACATTGGAGTTACAATGTTGCAAAAGGAGATAACAATACAGTTCGTATAGATATTGACGGAAGGCTATATACCCCACAGGAGATAAGCGCCATGGTATTGCAGAAGATGAAAAAAATTGCAGAAGACTACCTTGGTCAGGAAGTGCATGAAGCTGTTGTAACTGTTCCAGCATATTTCAATGATGCACAACGCCAGGCCACCAAAGAGGCAGGTGAAATTGCAGGACTGAATGTGAGAAGGATTATCAACGAGCCAACTGCAGCAGCCCTTGCATATGGTCTGGATAAAAAAAATGTAGACAGCAAAATAGCAGTATTTGACCTTGGTGGAGGAACTTTTGA